>JALRAA010000529.1:291-611 GCA_023262645.1 Burkholderiaceae bacterium | reverse complement strand
ATAAGCATGCACCACGTACCAGCGCAAGTCCGGGTTGGCGGCCGGCGCCAGGATATCGGCGTTGTCAGGGGTATCAGTCATTATTTTTTCCAGCCCAGAATCAGGTCGTAGAAGAACCACTCCAGGGTCTTGTCGGTGAGCCACAGGAACAAGGCCATGATCACCACAAAGGCGAAGACATAGGCCGTCATTTGCAAGGACTCCTTGCGTGTGGGCCACACCACCTTTTGCACTTCGCGCCAGGCGTCACGTCCAAAGCCCACCAGTTGACGACCTTGCAAGGAGGTCAGGAACACGGCCACAGCCGCCACGAGACACCC
>JALRAA010000529.1:0-281 GCA_023262645.1 Burkholderiaceae bacterium | reverse complement strand
GCAGCAACGGACCGCGTTGGCCGAGCAGGTAGTACGCCACCAGCGCGGCCAGCACCAGCGCAACAGCCGCACCCAGCTTGGCCTTGTCGGCAGCAGTGTTCACGGTTTCAACATCAGCGGTGGCCATGGGGACTAAATTCCGTTCTAAACCAGCAAAATTTGAATGTCTGTCAAGACGCGCAAGCCCGCCAAGTATTTGGCGGGCTTTGAATCCACTCGAACACCTGACTCAGGGCCGGGTGGCAGGGGCAGAGGGAATCGAACCCCCAACCTTCGGTTTT
>JALRAA010000528.1:255-620 GCA_023262645.1 Burkholderiaceae bacterium | reverse complement strand
GACGATGGCCACGCCCAAACCGTTGAGGACTTGTGGAATGGCATCGCGGCCTTTGTAAACGCGAAGGCCAGGGCGACTGACGCGCTCAATGCGCTCAATCACAGGGCGACCTGCGTAGTACTTCAGGGCGATTTCAAGTTCGGACTTACCGCCCGCAGTCTTGACTTGGAAGCCGTCGATGTAACCTTCATCTTTCAGCACCTGGGCAATGGCCACCTTCACTTTGGAAGAAGGAATTGAAACGGAGGCCTTGGCCACCATTTGTGCGTTGCGGATGCGGATCGAGCCAGTTCATTAACCGTATAACGACTGTAACGATACATCTGTTCTTTGCCTTTTTTATTTTCTTTAACCCCGATCTGGTC
>JALRAA010000528.1:0-245 GCA_023262645.1 Burkholderiaceae bacterium | reverse complement strand
ATCACTCATGCTCATGTTGTATCTCTCCTGCCGATTACCAGCTGGCTTTGGTCACGCCAGGAATGTTGCCTTGGAAGGCTAATTCACGAATTTTGGCGCGGCCGAGGCCGAATTGACGGAACGTGCCACGTGGACGACCAGTGATCGCGCAGCGGTTACGTTGACGTGTTGGGTTCGCATTGCGTGGGAGCTTTTGCAAACCCAAACGGGCTGCTGCGCGCTCTTCGTCGCTGCGTTTTGGATCT
>JALRAA010000527.1 GCA_023262645.1 Burkholderiaceae bacterium | reverse complement strand
GCCTTGTTGTTGCAAGGCCCGAGCGGGCTGGGGCAATACCCTTTGGCCTTGGCGCTTGCCCAGGCCTGGTTATGCCATCAGCCCGTCACCACCGGTGCAGGTCAGCGAGGCTGTGGCATGTGCTCGAGTTGCCATGGCATCGCGGTACGTACCCACCCGGATCTTCGTGTGCTCATGCCCGAAACTGTGATGCTGGCGCTGGACTGGCCCCTGGACGAATCGGCCCACAAGGAAATTGACGACAAGAAGCGCAAGCCGAGTCGAGAGATCCGCGTGGACGCCGCCCGTGACTTGATCACCTTCACGCAGCGCACGGCTTCGGGAGATCGAGGCAAAGTGGTGTTGATTTACCCGGCTGAACGGATGAACGGGGTGACCGCCAACACCTTGCTCAAAACCCTGGAAGAGCCCTCGGGTGACACCCGGTTTATTCTGGCCACGGAGGCCCAGCACCAGTTGCTGCCCACCCTGCGCAGCCGATGCGTGTCGCATGCCATGGTGGGGCCATCGCAGGAGGAGGGCGAGTCTTGGCTCACCGCTCAGGGCTTGCCTGAGGCCTTGGCGTCTGTCTTGCTGAAGGCAGCGGGCGGCCGACCCGATGACGCCAGGTCGATGGCCGAGCGT
>JALRAA010000526.1 GCA_023262645.1 Burkholderiaceae bacterium | reverse complement strand
TCATCAACAGCGTGAACGTGACAAACAACATCAGCGGCAAACCCGCTGCAATCGAAGACGATCCTTTGGCGCTCTCCTCGACCGCACCCGCCACACTGATGGTGTAAGCGGACAGTCCTTGCTCGGCCCATTTGGCCTCCAGCGCCTTGAGCGATGGCAACAGTTGCTTGGTGACGGTCGCTCCTTGCAAACCTTCCACGATGTCGCATTGGGCGGTGATGGCGTAGTCGCGGTTCTCGCGCGACATCACGCCCGGCTCCCAATCAAATACCGGCTTGGCAATTTGCAGCAAAGGTATGGCTTTGCCGGAGTTCGTGGGCACATACGCGTTGCCCAAGTCCGACATGGTTTGGCGTTCGCTGACAGGTTGGCGCAGCACCATGTCGATCAATTTGTCGCCTTCTCGGAACTGCCCCACGGTGTTGCCTGACAACAAAACCCGCAAAGCTTGCGAAATGGATTGACTGGTCACACCCAATGCACGTGCTTTGGCTTGGTCTACCTCAAAGCGCATCACTTTGACCGATTCGTTCCAGTTGTCATTGACACCTCGGGTGTTGCTGTTTTCACGCATCACCGCTTTGACTTCATCGGCACGTTGCCGAAGTACCAAGGGGTCGGGTCCA
>JALRAA010000525.1 GCA_023262645.1 Burkholderiaceae bacterium | reverse complement strand
AGCGAGTGCGGTGCCTCGTCCTCGGTGCGGCGTCCGGAGCCCGCGCGAGTCGTCCTGGGGCGATTAGGACCGGGGGGTGTCCACCCCGTACACTGGCCGGACCGGTGGAAATCTCACGCTAGTTCGTCATGCCCTCGTGCTGTCGACGCTCCGGCGCGCGGGTCCACCAGACGGCACTAGCTCAACTGGCAGAGCATCGGTCTCCAAAACCGAAGGTTGGGGGTTCAAGTCCCTCGTGCCGTGCACCACCCGTCGACACCCGTCGACGGGGCCCCCAAGAGGACGAACGACGAAGGGATCCTTGTGAGCGACCGTCACGAGCTGTCGGGCGACCGGCAGCGCACGTCGCCGATCACGTTCTACCGACAGGTGATCGCCGAGCTGCGCAAGGTCGTCTGGCCGACGCGCAAGGAGGCGATGCAGATGACGGGCTCCACGCCAACAAAGGACAACCGCGTCACCTGGTTTCTGGAAGGGATGATCGCCCATCACGGCGGTGCGCTGGTGATGGCTCACGATGCGCTCAAGAAGAGCAGCAACCCCACCATCCAACGCCTGGCGCGACAGATCATCGTCGCCCAACGCAGCGAGATTCTCCAGCTGCGCCGCATGCTCAGGCATGACGGGCT
>JALRAA010000524.1 GCA_023262645.1 Burkholderiaceae bacterium | reverse complement strand
GATGGCCAAGATTTGTTCGTCGGTGATCGGAGCGTTGTGCGCAAAGTCAAAGCGAGTGCGCTCTGCGTTCACCAAGGAACCTTTTTGCTGCACGTGGTCGCCCAGCACTTCGCGCAAAGCTTTGTGCATTAAGTGCGTGGCAGAGTGATTGCGCACGGTGGCCGCGCGCATGTCGGTGTTCACCTGCGCTTGCACTGCGTCGCCTACTTTGAGGCTGCCTTCCAACAACACACCATGGTGACCAAACACATCGGCCTTGATCTTCAAGGTGTCGGCCACTTCAAACTTGGCACCCGCTGTTTGCAACCAGCCTTGGTCGCCCACTTGGCCACCCGACTCTGCATAGAATGGTGTGGTGTCCAACACCACAACGCCGTTTTGACCGGCTTTGAGTTCAGTCGCAGGCGTGCCTTCCACATACAACGCCAACACTTTGGCGGTGGCTTGCAGTTCGTCGTAACCCACGAAGGTGTTGCCTGCGCCGGTGTACTCCAAGGCGCGGTCCATTTTGAATTTACCGGCGGCACGGGCTTGGGCTTTTTGACGTTCCATGGCGGCGGCAAAGCCGGCCTCGTCTACGCTCAAATCGCGCTCCCGGCAAACGTCGGCAGACAAGTCCAAGGGGAAGCCATAAGTG
>JALRAA010000523.1:274-639 GCA_023262645.1 Burkholderiaceae bacterium | reverse complement strand
TGACAAACCCGGGGAGGTGCCGGAATTCGCGCGGGGGGAACCGAGGAGCGGAACGGGCCGGCCCGGGGGGGGGCTTCAGCGGAGCGCGAGGTCGGCGCGCTTCACTTCCTTCACCTGCCACTTCGTCACCGTGACGCCCTTGGCGGCGCGGTTGCTGACCGGCAGGGCGGTGAGGTCGAACTCCACCTCACGCACGCGCGCGCCGCTGCGGCCGTCGATGTGGATGGTGAGTTTCCTCGGCATCTCCTTCTCGGTGCGGCTGACCTCGAGGTAGATGACCTTGGAGCCCTCGCTCTTCACCAGCGGGTAGAGTTTGTCGCGCGAAAGGCCGCCGATCTGAAACCGCTTGGCGAAGGCCTTCCCGG
>JALRAA010000523.1:0-264 GCA_023262645.1 Burkholderiaceae bacterium | reverse complement strand
TCCTTGGGCAGCACCGCGCAATGGATGATGTCGCGGCCCATGAAGACCTTGTCGGCCACCTTGGAGACCTTGAGCGAGCCGTCGCGCATGATCGTGAGCGCGCTGTCGAGGATCGTGCACTCCTGGACGAACTCGTGCTGCCGCCAGTTGAGACCGATGAAGCCGTCCTCGCGGTTGACGTAGAGGCGCTGGTTGGCGGAGACGACCTCGGCGGCGTTGATCTGTTCGATCTCGTCGTACTCGGTGCGCCGCTTGAGTCCCTTG
>JALRAA010000522.1 GCA_023262645.1 Burkholderiaceae bacterium | reverse complement strand
CTCATCTGCATCGCCTCGGCGCCGGAGCGGAAGCGGCTGTGGGGAACGGTGAACAGATCCCGCAGCGAGGGGGCGGTGCTGCCGATCAGCACGATCCTGCCCTGGATCGCCTGGGTGGGTACGGCGCCCTGGAGCAGCTGGCGGAAGCTGTAGCTGGGGAAGCTGCCGGGTGAGCGGAACGGCAGCATCTGCTGAAAGCCGGCGGCATCGAGGTCGACGTAGCCGCCGGCACTGCCCGTCCAGCCGGTCGATTCCAGCCAGGGGCCGTTGAGGCGGCCGGTTTCGATCGCCTGGCGCAGGGCGGTGCTGCCGCTGGCCAGCTCCTGCAGGCGCAGCGGCAGGCTGACGCTGGCGGCATCCTGAGCAGCCACGTGCACCAGGTCGCGGCGCACCACCGAATCAGGGTCGAGCACCAGATCGTTGAAGGCCTGGCGTTGCGCCGGCGTGCCGGGAATCGGCCCGATCGCCGCGGCCACATTGAAGATCGACACCAGGTGCGAGCCGGGGCGGCTGGCGCGCTGGCGCAGACAGGCCTGCTGGGGCCCCACGCCGCGGTCGCGGTAGAGATCGAGGCCGATGGCGGCGACGCCGCCTGCTTCAAGGCGGTCGATGGCCCGGCAGAGCAGCGCATCATCGAGGGGCCA
>JALRAA010000521.1 GCA_023262645.1 Burkholderiaceae bacterium | reverse complement strand
TTTCGAGTTTGTAGCAACGAGTAATAGCTGTACGGCAAATTGCTTACAACAGATGCAAAAATAACCATCGACATACCGTTGCCAATACCTCGTTGACTGATAAGTTCGCCCAGCCACATCAGCAACGCGGTGCCCGCAACCAATGACGGAATCACCAACAGTGCTCTTGGCATGAACGGGTCAAGCAAAACAACATCAGGTGCTTTATTGCTCGCACCGAAAAACGCCGAACCGCGACCTTGCCCAAAAATGAACGTCAGACCAGCGCCCTGCAAAGTCGCAATTCCAATTGCCACGTAGCGAGTCCACTGAGTTATCTTGCGTTGGCCAGTCGCACCTTCTTGTTGCCACTGCTCAAGTTTCGGAATCACAACAGTCAAAACCTGCATGATGATGCTTGAAGTGATGTAAGGCATGATGCCGAGCGCAAAAATCGAAAAACTGCCGAAAGCACCGCCCGAGAACAAGTTCAAGAAACCAAGTGCGCCTTGAGACTTCGAGGCTTCGCGCAACTGACTGACGGCCTGCGCGTCAACACCAGGCACTCGCAACGAAACACCCAGACGATAGATGAGCAACATCGCCAGCGTGAACAAAATCTTGTTGCGAAGCTCTGCGACCTTAAAAATGTTGCCGATTTTTGCCACGTCTTTACC
>JALRAA010000520.1 GCA_023262645.1 Burkholderiaceae bacterium | reverse complement strand
AAGCCTAAACCTGCACCTTTTAGAACACCAATGACGATAAGCGGTTCACTAGATTCTCAAGCTAAGGCGGAAGCCGCTCGCAGAAAAGCTGAAGCGGAAGCGGCTAAGAGAGCCAAAGAATTATTGGCATTGACAAAGAAGCAAGTCAAAGCGCAAGAAGCCCTAAACAAGAAGAAAAAAGAAGAAGGGATTTTGGGCGACATTGCCAAGCGATTTGATCAAGAGCGCATACAAATTGCCGCTGCATTGCAAGGTCAGGTCGGCGAAGTAGAGCGCCTACGTCTTGAACTTATGCAAGCATTACTCGATGAAGATGTTAAGCGAGCCATTGTGCTTGAGGGACAGTTAATTCAAGCGGAAAGCGCTGCAAAAGAATTAGCATTATTGCTTGATAGTCTTGACACAATGGTTGGAGATCCATTTGCCGATTGGCCTAAAACCATTACACGAATTCAAGAACTTCTAAAGGAATTAAAAATCAACGTTCCCATTGAAACGTTGTTTGCTGAAAAGGGTTTAAAACTAGATCAAAAGAGCATGACGGTTACAACATTAGACCGCATGGACGTAGATGCCAACAATGTCTACATAAACGGTCAATTGATGAATCAGACTCAAACAATGGTTAGTACCGGTCAGGCGCTTTCGGCTGATGTTTGGAAAGAATTCACG
>JALRAA010000051.1 GCA_023262645.1 Burkholderiaceae bacterium | reverse complement strand
AGGAAAATCAAGTCTTATGAATAAAATTTTTGCTTCAAAAGATTTAGTAAAAACAAGTTCTATGCCAGGGAAAACAAGACTTGCAAATCTTTTTCTCGTAAATAATAAATTTTATTTTACTGATCTTCCAGGGTACGGATTTGCAAAGCACAAAGGGTATGGAACAGCCGAACATTTGCATGCGTTGTCGAATCTAGGGCCGACCTGTTGGCACCGCAAAAGTTTTGCACCGGTGACCCAGTGGATCAACGCCCATCCACAGGCCTGAGTGATGGCGATCAAACATATTTCATCCAAAAACAATACCATTTATAGGCGTTTACGGCTCGCCTTGAGAGACAACAACGCATACCGGGCTGACAACCTGGTTTGGATTGAAGGAGAGCATTTGTGTCAGGCGGCTGTTGAGCAGGGCTGGCGATTCAAGGAATTGGTATTGTCAGACACGAAAGTCGCAGCTGAGTCTTTGCGTTGGCTTGAACATGCCGACCAAGTGTTATCCATGCCTGAATCGTTGATGCAGGCCTTGAGCCAATTGCCTTCCTCGCCATGGGTTCTCGCTTGTCTGGAAATTGGCCTTTCAACCCAGCCAGACCCGTTGCTCCCTACGGTGGTTTTAGATCACCTACAAGACCCCGGTAACGCTGGCTCCATATTGCGCTGTGCGGCTGCGTTTGGCTTCAAGCAAATCATCACAACTTCCGGCACCGTTGCCTTGTGGTCACAGAAAGTGATCAGAGCAGCGATGGGTTCACATTTTGGTTTGAAGATGTATGAATCTGTTGCCATTGAACAGGTGCATGCAATGGGTCTGCCCGTGTTGGTCACCGATGTTCACCAAGGCACGCTATTGCACCAACGCACAGGACAAGCTGGCTTGCCTTGGCCATGTGTGTGGGTATTTGGTCATGAGGGGCAAGGCATCAGTCCCGAATGGTTTGCAGGTGAATGTCAAAGAATAAGAATTGCCCAACCAGGTGGCCAAGAGTCATTGAATGTCGCTGCGGCTGCTGCCATTTGTTTGCATGCCAGTGCTGTTGAACGCATAGAGAAGTCTTAACCAAGTTTTCGAAAGAGGCGAGGGATATAATGAGCCACTTCTATATCAACCGCACGCCCTTCGCTCGAAAAAAAGCCATTCCCCTTGCATAGCATCCAAAGAGAGTGAATCTCTTTCGTCAAGGGCGTCACCGAATCTCGGAGATCTGAGTGCTTTTGACTCTTCAGGGAAATCGTCCTCCCGCTATTTTGGCGCTTTCAGACGGCACGGTATTCATGGGGCAATCCATCGGGCACGATGGTCATACTGTCGGCGAAGTGGTTTTCAATACTTCCATGACCGGTTACCAAGAAATCCTGACAGACCCCAGTTACAACCAGCAGTTGGTCACTTTGACTTATTCACACATTGGCAACTATGGTGTGAACACCGAAGACAACGAATCTTCTGCAGTGCATGCAGCAGGGTTGATCATCAAAAATTTGCCCATCGTTCATTCCAATTTCCGCGCTTCAGAAAATCTCTCTGACTTTTTGAAATCAAACCGCACGGTGGCTATTGCAGACATAGACACCCGAATGTTGACCCGGCATTTGCGTGAAAACGGCGCGCAAAATGGGGCTATTCATGCATTCCCTATGGGCTATCAGATCACTGACGACGATATCAAGCAAGCAGTTGTCAAAGCCAAAGCAGCACCTTCCATGAGTGGACTGGACTTGGCATCCAAAGTATCAGTTGAACAAGCTTACGCATGGACCCAAACCGAATGGAAATTGGGCAGCGGTTATGGTGAGGTTAACCAGAGCAAATTCAGAGTGGTTGCGTTTGACTTTGGCATTAAGAAAAATATTTTGCGCATGTTGGCGCAAAGAGGTTGCGAGGTCACCGTTGTGCCTGCCAACACCCGCGCAGATGACGTGATGAAGTTAAACCCGAATGGCGTTTTTCTGTCTAATGGACCTGGTGATCCGGGGCCTTGTTCCTATGCGATTGAAGCCACGCAAAATTTGCTCAATCGCAAAGTGCCTATGTTTGGTATTTGTTTAGGGCACCAAATTTTGGCATTGGCATGTGGGGCCAAGACCTACAAAATGAAGTTTGGTCACCACGGTGCCAATCACCCTGTGAAAGATTTGTTGTCCTCGCGGGTTTCAATCACCAGCCAAAACCATGGTTTTGCAGTGGATGAAAGCACACTCCCACCACACTTGCGCGCCACCCATGTCAGTTTGTTTGATGGAAGCCTTCAAGGCATCGAAGTGGTGGGGCAACATGCTTTTGGATTCCAAGGCCATCCCGAAGCCTCTCCCGGCCCCCACGACATCGGTTATTTGTTCGACCGGTTTATCCAATCCATGGCGGTATAAAGAAACATGCCTAAACGTACAGACATCCAAAGTATTTTGTTGATAGGGGCTGGCCCGATTGTCATTGGACAAGCGTGTGAGTTTGATTATTCGGGGGTTCAGGCGTGCAAGGCTTTGCGAGAAGAAGGCTACAAAGTCATATTGATCAACAGCAATCCCGCCACCATCATGACCGACCCGGCGACTGCAGATGTCACCTATATCGAGCCCATTACTTGGAAAACCGTAGAAAAAATCATTGCCAAAGAAAAGCCTGATGCAATTTTGCCCACCATGGGTGGTCAGACAGCACTCAACTGTACTTTAGACCTGTGGCACCAAGGTATTTTGGATAAATACACCGGTGCCAACACAGGCAAGCCCATCGAATTGATTGGTGCCACACCACAGGCGATTGACAAAGCTGAAGATCGTCTGAAATTCAAAGAGGCGATGACCAAAATCGGCTTGGGCTCAGCCAAATCAGGCATTGCACACAGCTTGGATGAAGCTTGGGCTGTGCAAAAAACAGTGGGTTTCCCTGTGGTCATACGCCCAAGTTTTACCTTGGGTGGTACCGGTGGTGGTATTGCTTACAACGCTGAAGAATTCGAAGTCATTTGCAAGCGAGGCCTAGAGGCCTCACCCACGAGCGAACTGCTGATTGAGGAATCGTTGCTGGGCTGGAAAGAATACGAAATGGAAGTGGTCAGAGACAAAGCTGACAACTGCATCATTGTTTGTTCGATTGAAAACTTAGACCCCATGGGCGTTCACACGGGAGATTCCATCACAGTTGCTCCGGCGCAAACCTTGACAGACAAGGAATACCAAATCATGCGCAATGCCAGTTTGGCTGTGCTGCGTGAGATTGGTGTCGATACGGGTGGTTCTAACGTCCAGTTCTCCATCAACCCCGTCGATGGCCGCATGGTGGTGATTGAGATGAATCCACGCGTGTCGCGTTCTTCTGCGCTGGCATCGAAAGCAACCGGTTTCCCGATCGCCAAAGTGGCTGCCAAGTTGGCGGTTGGTTTTACGTTGGACGAATTGCGAAACGACATCACGGGCGGTGCCACACCAGCAAGTTTTGAGCCGAGCATTGACTATGTGGTCACCAAAATTCCACGTTTTGCCTTTGAAAAATTTCCTACAGCCGACAGCCGTCTAACTACGCAAATGAAATCGGTGGGTGAGGTCATGGCGATTGGCAGAACATTTCAAGAGTCCTTCCAAAAAGCTTTGCGCGGATTGGAAGTGGGTGTTGACGGGATGAACGAAAAAACCCAAGACCGAGAAGTGCTCGAAAAAGAGTTGGGTGAGCCCGGCCCCGAGAGAATTTGGTACGTGGGCGATGCATTTGCCATGGGCATGTCGGTTCAAGAAGTTTTTGAACTCACGCGAATTGATCCATGGTTTTTGGTGCAGATTGAAGAAATTGTCAAGATTGAGTTGGAGTTAGAGCGTCATCAACTCGCTGATATTTCTGCCCCAGAAATGCGTCAACTCAAGCAAAAAGGTTTTTCTGACCGGCGCCTGGCCAAGCAACTCAAAACCACTGAAAAAGCCATTCGACAAGCACGTTGGACCATGGGGGTCAGGCCTGTTTTCAAACGGGTAGATACTTGCGCAGCAGAGTTTGCCACTGACACCGCATACATGTATTCCACTTACGACCAAGAGTGTGAAGCCGCACCCACACAAAAGAAAAAAATCATGGTGCTTGGCGGTGGTCCGAACAGAATTGGACAAGGTATTGAATTTGATTATTGCTGCGTGCATGCCGCGCTTGCCATGCGTGATGATGGGTTTGAAACCATCATGGTCAATTGCAATCCCGAAACAGTCTCCACCGATTACGACACCAGTGACCGTTTGTATTTTGAGCCTTTGACCCTGGAAGATGTGCTTGAGATTGTCGACAAAGAAAAACCGTTGGGTGTGATTGTTCAGTACGGTGGGCAAACACCTTTGAAATTAGCGCTTGGGCTGGAAGCAGAAGGCGTACCCATCATTGGTACCAGCCCTGACATGATTGACGCCGCTGAGGACAGAGAGCGGTTCCAGCAGATGCTGCATTCGCTGGGGTTGCGCCAACCTCCGAATGCCACGGCACGCACAGAAGCCGAGGCCTTGGACAAAGCCCAACAACTGGGTTATCCGTTGGTGGTTCGACCCAGCTATGTGTTGGGCGGTCGTGCCATGGAAATCGTGCATGAGCAACGCGACCTTGAGCGTTACATGCGCGAGGCTGTCAAGGTTAGCCACGAGTCTCCCGTGTTGTTGGACCGATTTTTGAACGACGCCATCGAATGCGATGTGGATGCGATCTGCGACAGTCAACAAGTGTTCATCGGCGGCGTGATGGAGCATATCGAGCAGGCGGGCGTGCACAGTGGCGATTCTGCTTGTTCTTTGCCGCCTTATTCCCTCTCTACCGCCACCATTGAAGAATTGAAACGTCAAACCACGGCCATGGCACATGGATTGAATGTGGTGGGTTTGATGAATGTGCAATTCGCTATCCAAAAGTTAGACGGCGAAGATGTGATTTACGTGCTGGAAGTCAATCCCAGAGCCAGCCGAACCGTGCCATTCGTCAGCAAGGCGACGGGTATTCAATTGGCCAAAGTGGCTGCGCGTTGCATGGTGGGTCAATCCTTGGCGTCTCAGGGCATCTCGCATGAAGTGTTGCCGCCTTATTTCAGCGTCAAAGAAGCGGTTTTTCCGTTTGTGAAATTTCCAGGCGTTGACACCATTCTTGGGCCGGAAATGAAATCTACCGGCGAGGTCATGGGTGTGGGTTTGACATTCGGCGAAGCCTTTGTCAAAAGCCAACTCGGTGCTGGCACCAAATTGCCACGGCCAACAGATGCTGTGCGCAAGGTATTTTTGACCGTTAAAAATGCGGACAAGCCGCGCGCTGTAGAAGTCGCACGTCATTTGGTGGACCATGGTTTTGAACTGGTCGCCACCAAAGGCACTGCCGCTGCCATTGCGGCAGCAGGTTTACCGGTGGTGGCCGTCAATAAAGTCACCGAGGGTCGACCGCACGTCGTGGACATGATAAAAAACAACGAGATTGCTTTGGTGATCAACACGGTCGAAGAGCGCCGCAATGCCATTGCTGACTCGCGTCAAATTCGCATTTCATCCTTGCTGGCGCGTGTCACCACATTCACCACGATTGCAGGTGCCGAGGCTGCCGTCGAAGGCATGAAATACCTCGATAATCTGAACGTTTATTCGTTGCAGGAAATGCATCTCCAATTGCAATCCTGAATTCTCAATTTATTACCCAACAGAACATGGCAACGATTCCTATCACCAAATTAGGCGCGGAAAAACTCAAGCAAGAGTTACACACCTTGAAAACGGTGGACAGACCTTGGGTGATCAATGCGATTGCTGAAGCGCGTGCGCAAGGTGATTTGAGCGAAAACGCCGAATACGATGCAGCCAAGGACAGGCAAGGCTTCATTGAAGGGCGTATTCAGGAGATTGAAAGCAAACTGTCCATGTCTCAAATCATCGATCCGGCGAATTTGGACGCCGGTGGACGTGTGGTGTTTGGCGCTACGGTGGAATTGGAAGACGAAGCCACTGGCGATCGGGTGACCTACCAAATCGTGGGCGAAGACGAGGCAGATTTAAAGTTGGGGCTGATCAACATCAGCAGTCCGATTGCCCGCGCGTTGATTGGCAAAGAAGAGGGCGATATTGCCAGCGTTCAGGCCCCGGGGGGCGTCAAGCAATACGAAATCATCAAAGTGTCTTACGTTTGATTTTGCTTTTTGACGGATTTTTGTTTGGGTTTGGCGCGTTTGACTTGTCCACCTGCTGCAAGTCGTTGGTTACCCAAAATGGTGACACGCTTCATTTCCGGTCTTTGACCGCCTCTGCTGCTGTATTTCAATACTTTGAATTCGCGCGGACCTGGTTTGCGTTCGGCATCGGTTTTCTTTTCTTTGGCTTGAGCCGGTCGCCACATCACCAGTAATTTGCCGATGTGTTGAATAGGTGCTGCACCGAGTTCATCACACAGTGAATGAAACATGGCTTCGCGGTTTTCGCGGTCATCGCCGAGCACCCTGACTTTGATCAAACCATGTGAAAGAAGCGCGAGATCGATTTCTTTCACAACGGCGGGAGTCACGCCATCGTTGCCGATCATGACCACCGGATCCAGGTGGTGCGCGTTGGCACGGTGAACTTTGCGTTCTGCAGGGGTGAGTTGTATGGCTGACATGACAGGTATTATCTTCTCAGACAGAGGGTCAAAGATTGAAAGTCAAAACACAAAGTAAAAAAGTCAATAAGTCATGGTTGAACGACCATGTGAATGACCCGTATGTCAAATTGGCCAAGAAAGACGGTTACCGTGCGCGAGCGGCATACAAACTCAAAGAGATTGATGAAGCCTTGGGTCTGTTAAAGCCAGGCATGGTAGTCGTTGATTTGGGCAGTGCGCCGGGTGCTTGGAGCCAATATTTGCGTCGCAAAATGGCGCCTGAAGGCGCGGCAGCAGGTGCGCTCGGCGCCACCCTGATTGCTTTAGACATTCTGCCTATGGAGCCGATAGAAGGTGTTTTTTTTCTTCAAGGGGACTTTCGTGAGCCGGAAGTGTTGCAGCAACTCAACCGGTGTTTAGACGGCAGGGCGGTTGATGTGGTGGTGTCCGACATGGCGCCAAATTTAAGCGGCGTTGAATCGGCAGACGCCGCAAGAATGGCCCATTTGGTCGAGCTTGCGGTGGAGTTTTGTCAGGCGCACATGAAACCGCATGGGGCATTGGTGGTCAAGGTTTTTCACGGGAGCGGTTACAGCCAATTGGTCAAGCTGTTCAAGGAAACCTTCAAAGTGGTCAAGCCTTTCAAACCCAAGGCCAGCCGGGACAAATCTGCCGAAAATTTTCTGGTGGGAATGGGCTTAAAGTAAATATAAATAATTCATTCAATTTAAAAAGATGGTTTTTTAGGTATTTCTAGGCGTGGCTTTTGGCGAAGCAGATTTTTTCTCAATTTCTCAGGGTGTTTCAAAAACCGTACTGTGTACAAGGCACTGCGGAATTTAAAGCTGAACCGAGGCTTGAAAAGCCTAAAATGGTCTTCAATTAGCTATTGGCATATCGCCGGTACTACTCTGACTGGAGTTCGCATTGAACAATCCTTGGTTTTCTAAAATGGCCGTTTGGTTGGTGATTGCTTTGGTGCTATTCACTGTTTTCAAACAATTTGATTCGCGCGGGCAAGGCGGTAACGGTTATCTGGCTTACTCAGACTTTTTGGAAGAGGTGCGAGGCAAGCGAATCAAATCTGCCACGATTCAAGAGGGCCAAGGCGGAACAGAAATCATCGCAACCACCACGGACGACCGCAAAGTCAGAACCAATGCCACTTATTTAGACCGTGGGTTGGTGGGCGACTTGATTGCCAACAACGTCAAGTTTGACGTCAAACCCCGTGAAGAAGGCTCATTGCTGATGACCTTGTTGGTCAGTTGGGGACCCATGTTGTTGTTGATCGGTGTTTGGGTGTATTTCATGCGCCAAATGCAGGGCGGTGGCAAAGGCGGTGCATTCAGTTTTGGCAAAAGCAAAGCCCGCATGCTGGATGAAAACAACAACACCGTGACATTTGCCGATGTGGCGGGTTGCGATGAAGCCAAAGAAGAAGTCAAGGAAGTTGTCGACTTCTTGAAAGACCCTCAAAAATTTCAAAAGCTCGGTGGAAGAATTCCCCGAGGCTTGCTGCTGGTAGGTCCTCCCGGAACGGGCAAAACCCTGTTGGCCAAAGGCATCGCAGGTGAAGCCAAAGTGCCTTTCTTCAGCATATCTGGTTCAGACTTTGTCGAA
>JALRAA010000519.1 GCA_023262645.1 Burkholderiaceae bacterium | reverse complement strand
GGTGCCTCAAGCCACCACGTTGACCAGACGGCCCGGCACCACGATGACCTTCTTGACCGGGCGCCCTTCGGTGAAGCGCGCGGTCTCCGGGCTTGCGGCCGCCAGGGCCTCGATGGCCGCACGGTCGGCGCTGGCCGGCACGCGGATCGCCCCGCGGGTCTTGCCGTTGACCTGCAGCACGAGCTCGATCTCGTCCTGCACCAGCGCGGTTTCGTCTACGGCGGGCCAGGGAGCATCCAAGAGTTCGCCCACACGGGCGGCATAACCCAGGCCCGTCCACAGCCCGTGGGTGAGGTGCGGGCAGGCCGGGTACAGCGCCCGCAGCAGCACCGAGGTGCCCTCGCACAGCACGGCGGCGTCACCATCGCTGCCGTCAGCCTTGAAGGCCTCCAGCGCGTTCAGCAGCTTCATGCAGCCCGACACCACGGTGTTGTATTGCATGCGCTCGTAGTCGTAGCTCACCTGGCGCAGCACCAGGTGCACCTCGCGGCGCAGCGCCTTGGCCTTTGCACCCAAGGCCGCACCGCTGAGATCACCTGCCGTGGCCCGCTGCAAGAGGGCCTCATGCTTGGCGGCCAGCGCCCATACCCGCTTGAGGAAGCGGTGCGAGCCCTCCACCCCGGCGTCGTTCCACTCCAGCGTCTGTTCCGGCGGTGAGGCGAACATCACAAACA
>JALRAA010000518.1 GCA_023262645.1 Burkholderiaceae bacterium | reverse complement strand
GTTGTCCCAGTTGCTCGGTCAACGCATTGACCGCCACACCGCATGAGTCATAGCCTCGGTACTCGAGTCGCTGCAACCCTTGCACCAACACAGGAACGATGTTGCGGGTGGATACCGCGCCGACAATGCCACACATAACGATGAACCTTTATTTGCTTTTCTTGGTGGGACGCTGCCAGTTGGCAACTTGAATTTGCTTGCCGCGCGCCACAGTTAACGCACCCGCTGCGGTGTCTTTGGTGACCACCGATCCAGCACCCACAGTGCCGCCTGCACCCAAGGTCACTGGAGCCACCAACACACTGTTGCTGCCCACATGCACATCGGCATGTATGGTGGTGTGGTGCTTATTGGCGCCGTCGTAGTTGGCAGTGATCACGCCAGCGCCATAGTTGACTCTTTCTCCCAATGTGGCGTCTCCCACATAGGCCAAGTGGTTGGCTTTTGCGCCTCTGGCCAAATGGCTGTTTTTGACTTCCACAAAATTCCCAACATGTACCTCATCGCCGAGTTGGGTGCCCGGGCGCAAACGGGCAAAAGGCCCGATGCGTGCAGCTTGACCAATGTGTATGGCTTGGTCCTCTCCGTCTATGTGGGTAAATGGCAATATTTGGGTGCCTGCGCCAATCACGGCGTTGGCAATCACACAATGCGATCCGATGCGCACACCGTCTCCCAATT
>JALRAA010000517.1 GCA_023262645.1 Burkholderiaceae bacterium | reverse complement strand
TCCTCAAAGCCACTCTGAAAGTAAGTCTCTGCAAACCTAAACATCTTCTTCACTGTTTCAGTCACAATTGGACCGAGCAGCCACCCAGGAAACCCACCAACGTCAAGTTGCAATACGTACTCAACATCAAATGTATCGTCTCCGATGGGGATAATGGTGGTTGAAAATATGTGTGATGTTGACCTCGGCATCCGTTTAGGTTGATCTGCAGGGAAGAGGTGATTCTGATCCTCCTCTAGTTCGACACCCCATATTATTGAAGCACCAGAAGGAAATTTTTGAAGTCCGCACAAGGTCATTTGTTCCCTCGGAGACACCACCGACTGTTTCGTCTTCACATATCCCACACCAAACATGGAACACTCACCATATCCATCTCCCTGTAACCTTTTGATATCATCCAAATCAGCTGCAGAGTAAATAGTCTCGACAATATTGTTTGTTGCATCCCACTTGTGACGCAACTCTGTTGTACTGATCAACTCGGAGAAGCATTCTCCACGCATTTTTGAAGGACCATGGAGCGTGGAACGGACACGAATCAATGGCACGCCATGGTTCTGAAAATTATCAATCTTATCAACTTGGGAAATGAGTCTGTTATTGGGATGGCGCTCCGTGTTCTTCCATTTGTAGACATCGGCAGCATCATCGATTGCCTTGATACCCGGAGGTTTCTCTTCA
>JALRAA010000516.1 GCA_023262645.1 Burkholderiaceae bacterium | reverse complement strand
CAGCACTTCGCCGATGTTTTTGCCACGCCAGGTCACGGCCTGGGTTTCGGGGTTGAAGCGCGCGCCTTTGCAGGTTTCGCACAGCACTTTCACATCCGGCAAAAAGCTCATACCGATGGTACGTATGCCCTGGCCTTCGCAGCCGGGGCAGCGGCCCTCGCCAGTGTTAAAGCTAAAGCGGTTGGCGGCATAGCCGCGTGCCTTGGCTTGCAGCGTGTCGGCAAACAATTTGCGAATCGTGTCCCAAAAACCGATGTAAGTGGCTGGGCAGGAGCGCGGTGTTTTGCCGATGGGGGTCTGGTCCACTTCCAGCACACGGTCCAAGGTCTCGAATCCCGTAATGGCCTCACAGCCGATCAAGCCCGGGGCGCGTCCTGCAGCGAAGGCATCGCGTCCGGCTTTGGTCGCACGCTGTTGTACCAGCGCCTGCACATTGGCCAGTAACACATCGCGCGCCAGCGTGGACTTGCCCGAGCCACTGACACCAGTAATTGCCACCAAACGCTGCAAGGGCACGGACGCGGTCACCGCTTGCAGGTTGTGCAGATTAGCCTGGTGCACCGTCAGCCATTGCACCTCGGCGGGCGCGGCTTGCACATCGTTTTCAAGCACCATGGCTTGGGCTTTGGCGCCTTTGGCTTTCGCGCTGGATTTGGAGGACGGCACTTCGGCGCTTTTCTTGCCTATAGTTTTTTGTCC
>JALRAA010000515.1 GCA_023262645.1 Burkholderiaceae bacterium | reverse complement strand
CCATTGGGGCCGATGACCGCATGGATGCGGCCGCGCCACAGGTCCAGCGACACGTCCTGATTGGCGGCCAGGCCGCCAAAACGCTTGGTCAGGCCGCGGGCCGACAGCAGCACATCTGCGGTGCTCATGCGCCCTCCCCCTTGCCCGAGCGCAGGCGCTCCAGCGCCGAGCCGACAAGACCCAGCACGCCGCGCGGGGCCAGCACCACCACGCCCACGATGAACAAACCCATCCACAACTGCCAGTGGTCACCCAGGCGCACGGCACCGACCTGCGGCAGGTCCTTCACCCAATGCAGCACGCCTTCGAAGACGAAGGCGCCGATGGCAGCACCTGCGAAGTTGCCCATGCCCCCCAGGATCACCATCATGATGGCGTGCGCGCTCATGTGAAAGCCCATCAGCTCGGGGTTCACAAAGCCGTTGAGCGCGCCCCACAGGTAGCCCGCCAAACCCGCCAAGGCACCCGCCAAGGTGAAGGCGCTGAGCTTGTAGCCAAAGGTGGCAAAGCCCACGGCCTTCATGCGGTGCTCATTGATGCGGATGCCCACCAGGGCGCGCCCGAAGGAGCTCCACAACAGGCGGCGCAGGAAGGCGTAGACCAGCAGCATCAGCAGCAGCGTCAGGTAGTAGAAGGTGACCTTGCTGTCCAGCGACAGCGGCTCCCAGCCCATCACCGCCAGGCTGGGCTTGAAGTTGAT
>JALRAA010000514.1 GCA_023262645.1 Burkholderiaceae bacterium | reverse complement strand
AGTTTTTTTTCATTTTTTCTTCTGCTTTTTTTTTATATTCTTTGCCAGAGCTAATGAGAGCACGCTTTTTCGCACCTCGTCCAATAGGAACATAAAACATGTACGGCAAGCAAGACTAAAAATAGTATATTATACATAATATACTACGATGGTGGCTGTGGTGTGTAACAACACGTTTTATACTTATGACGGCGATGTGGACGCCAAAAAGCAACGGAACTATACCATTTTTTCCCTAGCCCCTTGAAAGTTGGGATAAACTGCCTAACACCAACGGGGGTTTTGCGGGGTCTAGTCTAGAAAAAAAATTGGAGCTCGTCGTGACTTCATGTGTGTCCTCGTGGTGTGACAAGCAGGTGGGTCTGAAAGTACAAATCTTGATGTAACCAGGTGGCCCAGGTTGATGGGAGTGGTGTGCAGTAGGAAGAATATTGTGTTCAGGAAGGGTTTTAATGATTTATTTGGGAGTCGACGTTGCTTATTTGTGATGTCCAGGCTGACTTTGACGTGATGGGGGCGTAAAAGTTCAAAAGCAGGAGGAGCGGGTGTGAAAGTACAAATCTTGATGTGCCGAGGTGGTCCAAGTTGATGGGAGTTGTGTGCCGTAGGAAGCCTATTGTGTTGAGAATGAGTTTTAATGATTTGTTCGGGAGTCGAGGTTGTTTATTTGCGCTGTCCTGGCTGGTTTCGGGATGATGGGGGTCTA
>JALRAA010000513.1 GCA_023262645.1 Burkholderiaceae bacterium | reverse complement strand
GTGCGCGCTCAGATACAACCGCGAACGACAGGACGCTGACCATCAAAAAAGCTCCCGAAGGAGCTTTTTGTCAGAGGCTGAAGGTCGGGGGATCAATACTCACCGCCGCGGCCACCACCGCCTTGGCGTGACGCGCCGTAGGGGCTGCGAAAGCTGCCATCGTTGCCACCGTCACGGCGACCCCCGCCGTAGCCGCCGCCACCTTCACGTCGGCCACCGCCGCCACCGCCACCGTAGCCACCGCCGCCGCCACCACCGTAGCCGCCGCCACCACCACCACCGTAGCCACCGCCGCCGCCGCCACCAAATCCACCCGAACGGGGGGGACGACGCGGCTCCATGGGACGGGCTTCGTTGACCACCAGGCTGCGACCGCCCATGGGCTGACCGTTCATGCCTTCAATGGCAGCTTGCGCTTCGGCATCACTCCCCATTTCGACAAAACCAAAGCCTTTGGAGCGACCGGTGTCGCGCTCCATCATGACCTTAGCGCTGGTCACCGCACCAAATTGGCTGAAAGATTGCTCGAGATCGCCATCACGTACCGTATACGGCAAATTTCCCACGTAAAGCTTGTTGCCCATGAAAAGGGACTCCTAAGAACACAAAAACATAGCGATGGGGTCCCAGGGCACGTCGCCAAACAAGAGGAAGCGGGGGCGCGAAACTGACCGATCACTGCACACACCTGAGGGGATGGCGGGTAGCCACC
>JALRAA010000512.1 GCA_023262645.1 Burkholderiaceae bacterium | reverse complement strand
CAGCTCACGGAGCTCCTGCTGTGGTGCGAGCGCGGACCGGCGGGGGCCGAGGTGCTGAGCGTGAGCAACGCCCATCTGCCCCCCAGTCGGGAAGACTGGTTCGAGATCCGGGCCTGAACCCACCCCCGCATGAGCAACGGCACCCTCTGGGCTGAGCTGCTGGCCTATGGCGGCGGCATCAGCCTGAGCCCGATCCACATCGGCCTGCTGCTGCTGCTGCTGCTCGGCCCGAACCCCCTGCGGCGCGGCGGGCTGTTCGTCCTCAGCTGGATGCTGACGGTGGCGCTGATGGTGGTGCTGCTGCTCACCGTGGGGCACAGCCTGCTGCTGACCATGGAGCGCGGTTCCAGCCACCGCACCGTGCTCGATCTGGTGGCCGCCGGCGCCCTGCTGGCCCTTGGGCTGCGGGAACTGATCGAGCGCCGCGAGGAGGGCCAGGGGCCGCCGGGCTGGACACGCCAGCTGGATCGCCTCTGCGCCATGCCCCTGCCGCTGCTGCTGGGGGCGAGCTGCGCCCTGGAAGTGGTGAGCCCGGACGATCTGTTCCTGTTCGCCAAGGCCGCATCCGCCCTGCTGGCCGGCGACCTCAACCGGCTGCAGGAGGTGGTGTGCACGGCCGCCTTCACCGTGGCCGCCAGCCTGGCCCTGCTGCTGCCGTTCCTGGCGGTGCTGCTGGGTCGCCAGCAGGTGGTGCCGCTGCTGGAGCGAGGCAAACA
>JALRAA010000511.1 GCA_023262645.1 Burkholderiaceae bacterium | reverse complement strand
CATAGTTTTGATGCACTCGCCACGGTGAGGCCGCGCCTTGCTTGGGCAGCATGGCGCTGGCGCGTTGCACATAGCCTGAGGTGAAATCCAAAAATGGTTGTGTGGTTTGCGCCGGGTCGTGTTGTGGGCTGACAAACCGGTAGCCGCGTTTGTCCATGAATTTGAAAAGCCGGCACACAAAGTTCGCGGTCAGGTCGGCTTTCAATGTCCACGACGCATTCGTGTAGCCGAAGGCCACAAACATATTCGGCAAACCCGAGAGCATCATGCCTTTGTAGGCGAGTGCCTCGCTGGCCGTGAACGGCTTTCCGTCCACGTGGATCGCCACCTCTGCCAACACATTCAATTGCAAACCGGTGGCAACCACCACGATATCGGCTTGTAAAAAACGACCATCCAGCAAGGTGACGCCGTCTGTTTCAAACCGCGCCATTTGCCCGGTCTCCACGCCGACTTTGCCTTGGCGTATTTGCTTGAACAAATCACCATCGGGCACGGCGCACACGCGCTGGTCCCATGGCGCATAGCGCGGTGTGAAATGCGTGGCCACGTCGTAGTTGCGTCCCAAAGCCTGTTGCACCATGCGGATCAAATAATTTTTAAAAAACTGCGGTTGGCGTCTGGCCAATTGAAAGTACAAGATACCTTGCGAGAGGCTGAGGGTCAACACCAGCAGAATCATCGGCGCTGTGTACAACCCCCGGTTGCGGGCCAGATG
>JALRAA010000510.1 GCA_023262645.1 Burkholderiaceae bacterium | reverse complement strand
CATGTCTTATTGGCGCAATTCGTCGCCGACTATTTGCTGCATTCCCGGCAAATGCACTTGTTTTAGGGTATGGTGTGTAGTGTTATGTTGCAACTCATCAGTGCCACGCCCAGTCCTTACGCCCGAAAAGTCAGAATCGCTCTGGCTGAGAAGAAAATTGCATTTGAGCTGTTGACAGAAGTCCCTTGGAATCAAGGTGCCATGACGGCGCAACACAACCCCTTGGCGAAACTGCCAGTTTTATTGCTTGAAGACGGCAGCAGCATTTACGATTCTCGATTTATTTTGGATTACCTCGAATGGATGTATCCACAAACGCCCATGCTCTCTGGCGATATTTCTGAAAAATTGTTGGCGAAGAAGTTAGAAGTTTTGTCAGATGGTGTGTGCGACGCTGTTGTTTTGGTTTTTTTTGAACGTATGCGGGGAGTGAATGCCAGCGAAGAATGGACTGCCCGTCAAATTCACAAAATCGAATCTGGGGTGAATGAAATTGCACGTTTGATTGGCCAACGACAGTACGCAGTTGGAGATTCGTTTGGTTTGGGTGATATTGCTGTGGGTTCAGTTCTGGGCTATTTGAAGGTTCGTTTTCAAGCCTTTGATTGGCCATCTCAATATCCTGCTTTGGCGAATTACTTTGAAGAATTAGATAAACGTCCCTCGTTTCAACAAAGCCAACCCTATCCACAAACCATCACTGACAAAGTGGTTTGAAGTAAATC
>JALRAA010000050.1 GCA_023262645.1 Burkholderiaceae bacterium | reverse complement strand
GAAATGATGGTGATGACAAACCAGTGCATGGCCGCTGGAATAGAGGGAAAAACCTCGGGTTGATCGTGGCCTTCGATGATGTAAATCAGCGAGGAGAACAACAAGCCACTGATCAACAGCAAAAACAGCGCCGATGAAAATGAATCACGCTCCGATTTGATGGCCTCAAACATATCGTCCATCGCGCTGTTGTAGCGCGAGAGCTTGAAAATACGCAACAACCTGAACATGCGCAGCACACGCAAGTCTGTGCCCGGGAAAAGCAGTTGCAAATAAAACGGCACCGTGCTGAAAAAATCCACCAGTCCAAAAAAGCTGAACAAATAGCTTTTGCGGCCCTCCCAAGCAGTACCGCCTTCAGCGGCAAATTTTTGGGCGTAAGACCAAACCCTCAGCACGTATTCAATGGAAAACACGCCCACACTGAACAGGTCAAAGTAATGGAAGAACTCTCCCCACTCTTCATGGATGTCGGGAACCGATTCCAAAATGATGGCCACCACATTCAAGACCACCAACAGTGCAATGAAAATTTCGCAAAAGCGGCTTGCAGGTTCTGTCACATCGCCTTCAAGGATTTTGAAGACGCGCAATTGGGTGTTTTGGTACGCGGATTTGGGAGCTGCTGCCGTCATTTTTTCAACTTACCTTGCGCTTGGTCCAGCATGTTTTGAACCTCTTTGTCACTCAAACGAAATTGCGCTTGCAATCGTTTGAGGGTGTCGCGTTCTGCGTCAGAAACCACGCCATCGGCCAACACTTGGCGCAGTTGCGCTTGGTAGGCAGATTTTTTGCGGGACAACTGGTTGGCGAAGGCGGATGCCACGATACCGGTCATGATCGCAGCCATGCACACCCCGAGAAAGCCGGTGAGCAACGCCACCACTTCACCGCCTTTAGTCACGGGTTCGATATTGCCGTAGCCCGAGGTGATGGTGACAATCGCCCAGTAAATGGCGTGCGGAATCGTGCCGAAATGCTCAGGCTGGGCGTGGCCTTCTGCAAAATGCATCAAGGACGCAGACACGATGGTGGCTATCAACAGCAAAAATGCTGCCGAGCCAAACGCTCTGCGCTCGGAATACACCGCTGAAAACAAATCTTGCAACGCCGAGTTGTATTTGGAGAGTTTGAGTATTCGCAGCAAACGCAATACACGCAGTATGCGCAGATCAAGCGTTGGGAAAAACACATGCATGTAGTAGGGCATGGTGGCGAAAAAATCCACCAAGCCAAACGGACTGAAGATGTAGCCGCGCCGTCCACGCCATGCGCTGTCACTGAATTTGGCGCCCAAGGACCAAACCCGCAACACGTATTCCAGCGTGAAAAACATCACGCTCCAGAATTCAAGTTCGTGGAAAAAATCTTTGTGTTCGGCGTGAATCTCTGGGACAGAATCCAAAATCACCGCCGAACAATTGACCAACACCACCACGGTGATCAACCATTCGACATAGCGTGACAACGGTTGCGAAGCAGAGCCTTCCAATATCTCCATGACCGTGTGCCGCAACCCCGGCGAACGGCTTGGGGCAGGCACATGGGGCACTGTGTTGGAGTGGGAAGAACCGGTCTGCAGCACTGAGCCGCATTCACCGCAAAAAAGACTGTCCGATGCGTTATCAGTTTGACACTGGGTACATTTCATTCAAACACTTAGCCGCTGGCTTTTCCAGATTGAAACTTTTGCCACATCGACAACTCAGACGCTGACAAACGGTCTGATTCGCGGGCAGCGGCCTCAAACTTGGCTGCATCGGTCATCAAAGCCAGTTGGTGAATTTGACCCAATAAGTTCTTGTAGTGTTCAACCGCTTGTGCGGGTCGCTCTGCAATCACATGCAATGGAATTTGCGAATGGTTTTGCTTGTTGATGCGCTCGTTGTGCACATGCTCAAGCAAAGCATTCAATTCTTCAATGGTGATGTGCAGACGCTTGGCTTCGACTCTGAGCATTTCAATTTCGCTCTCGTCCAAATGTCCGTCCTTCATCATGTTGCGCAAATTGCTTTTCAACATTTCACGTTCTTTGTGCAGTTGGTCGCCGAAAGCAGAGGCAAGCAACGCGGCTGGAATCGCAAAAATACCAATGCCTAACAAGGCCATGACCACCGTCATGAAGCGACCGACCGCAGTGATCGGTGAAATATCGCCATAGCCGACAGAGGCCAATGTGATCACTGCCCAATAAACCGAGTTAGGAATATTGTCGAATTTTTCAGGTTGGGCTTCGTGCTCAAACACATAGCCCAAGCTTGCGGTCATGATCACCATCAAAATCATGATGAAGGCAGATGCACTGATAACCGGCCATTCGCGGGCGATCACCGTGGTCAAAATTTTGGTGGAGTCGTTATAGCGTGTGAGCTTGAGCAAGCGGGCAAGTCGGAAGGTTCGCAAGAAACGCAAGTCCAAGACCGTTCCAAGCAGTACTTCGAGGAAAAACGGAAGAATTGCCAAGAGGTCAATCACGGTGGCAGGGTTGCGTGCTTGCTTCAAGCGTCCTAAGAATCCGTGTCTGAATCGCGGTTCTTCCACACAGGCATACAAGCGCATCAAGTATTCAATGGTGAAGATAGCCACCGCTATCGTGTCCAAAATCACAAATTCCAAGTTGATCAAATAGCTCACGCTTTGTATGGACTCCAGCACCACTGCCAGCACGGAAATGATCACCCATATACCGATGAATGTGTCAAAAATGGTTTGCAGTTTGCCGCCGTAGGGGCTTTCAAAAACCATCGCATGGATTTTTTGGCGGAAAGTGCGTCCTCGATTGAGCTCAGCAAATTCTTTGATGGCTGGAATGACGATGCGAAACAACTTGAGGATTCGCAAGAGTCGCAAAAACCGCAGTGCGCGCAAATCTATTGGAATAAATGCTTGCAAGAAAAACGGAGCGACTGCCAAGAAGTCAATGATGGCAAAAGGGCTGAAGATGTAAGCCACCCGAGGCATGTCTTTTCGCTGGAATTCTTCGTCCTCAGGTGCAAGGTAAAACCGCAGTGCGTACTCCAGCACAAAGACCGTCACAGAAAAAATATCGAAGTAATGGAACAGTTGCTTGTAGGGTTCAAACAGCGCAGGCACATGCTCCAGCACCAATGCAAACAGATTGACGACGATCAAAATACCAATCCAACTGTCTAAGCTCTTTTGGAAATTACCTGGTATGTTGGGATTCAGGGTCCAGTCGTAAAGCCAACGCCGAAACGGTTGATCACGTGATATGGCGGGACCGGCTTCTTCCAGTCCCAGCAAAGCTTTGGCATCCACTGATTCGATATCGATCAGTTTGGGTGGCGCGGAGTCTTGGATGATTTCTTGTGACATGACATGTTCCTCAGAATTCAAAATCGGCGACTTTGACAAGGTATGAGCCCTTGTCACAAATGCCTAGGCTCAGGGAAAGTTTTTGGTCGATGCTGTCCTCGGGTGTCAGTCTCGAATTGATGCTGGGCACGGCTGAACCGGGAGGCGTTGGGGTGACCTTCAGCAAAACGATTTCACCGGTGAGCGATTTGTCTGCTGGGTTGCACTGATCTACGAACTCCGGGGGTTTGTTTTTGAACGGGTTTTTCATGTCCTTGAATTCATTGGCTTGTAGGTGTGCCAGACATGCACCCCAAGTGCTGGTTTTCGGGTCGCCCCCACCAGCGCAAGCTTTCAATGCATAGTCAGGTGAAAAACGCTCAGCGCTGGCATTTCCCAGCCATGTGGCCAAGGCCTCTCCATTGCGCTTGCTTTTTTCGGTTTGCTGCGCATGTTCAAAAGCAATTTCCCCCAAATAGGCGACCAAAGCCATGGCGCCAATGACAACCAGAATAAATATCCAGTCGGAAAACGTGGGAGCTGTGCCGGGATGGTGGGTGTTGGTGGAGGTATTCATGCGCGGTGGACTCTTTCAATGTGGTTAAAAATAACCCTCATGGCGGACGCGGAATGATATTCGCAAAATTCACAAATTTTGTGAATTTGCCAAAAAACTGAATCTTAAAAACAGTTCTGATGAATTAAGGGTTTATACCCATCACGTTAAAACCGGTGCACCAATAAAGAAAAAGCGTCAATGGCCAGCTGCATGTCATTGCAGGTGGTGGATTCCAGCGGGTTGTGGCTGATGCCCGCATTCTCGCCGCGCACAAACAACATGGCCTGGGGCATCACGGTATGCAGCTTCATGGCGTCATGGCCCGCACCGCTGGGCATGCGGTGAATCGGCAAGCCAAGCTCGGCCACGGCTTGTTCCCAGCGCCGTTGCAGCGATGCATCGCTGGGGGCGGCAGAGGCACGCACCGTTTCTTCTAATTGGTAGAGCAGCCCACGTTCGGTACAAATATCTCGCAAGCGCTGCAATATGTCGTGCGCCAGTGCATCGCGTTGGGCGTCGTTAGGTGCACGCATATCCAGGCTGAAATGGCATGCGCCCGGCACGACATTGATAGAACCTTGGGGTACGTTCAACATGCCCACCGTGGCGACAGAATCCCCGTCTTGTCGGGCGCGTTGTTCGACATACACCGCCCATTGCGCAAACACGGCCACGGCATCTTGGCGTTGGTTCATGGGGCTGGTGCCAGCGTGGCTGGCTGTGCCGGTGATCTTCACCAGATAACGGACACTGCCGTTGATCGAGGTGACGATGCCCAATGGCAAATGCATGTGGTGCAGCACCGGTCCCTGTTCTACGTGTATTTCAACAAAGCCCAAGTATTGGCTCGGGTCGCGTCGAATACGGTCAATGTCGGCAACCCGGTAACCCGCCTGTTTCATCGCATCTTTCATGCGCACACCGTTGGCGTCTTCTTGCGTTAGCCACTGTGGATCGAATTCACCCGTGAGTGCACTGGACGCCAAAAACGTGGCTTTGTAGCGCTGACCTTCTTCCTCGGCAAACGCCACCACTTCCAAACCCATGCGAAGGCGTTTGCCTTGTCGGGCCAATTCGCGCACGCAGGCCATGGGCACAAAAATACCCAGTCGGCCGTCGTACTTGCCGCCGTTGCGAACCGTGTCGTAATGGCTGCCGGTCATCAAGTAGGGCGCATCGTCGGTTTCGGGGTGGTAGCGGCCCACCACATTGCCAACAGCATCGATCTCGACATCGTCGAACCCGCAGGCCAGCATGCCCAGACGCAAAGTTTGCGCGCACAACACATGTGCGGTGGTGAGATAGCTCACGCTGAGTTGTCCTTGTTCAGCAAAGCCTGGGTCACTGAATTGCGCCAGCCACTCGTGCCAGTCCCATACCTCGCCACCGAGTTGCGGATGGGATTGGCATTTCTCGTTCAAACGGGTTTCTGCAATCCGGTGAATTTGTCGCAAGCATTCATGGAATTCAATAGCGGGTGAATGCGACATGCGGCGACGCAGTTCAGCCAAGATGGATTCGGGTGACAGCCCCAAGCCGCGTGGCCCACGCACAGCGATGATGAATGGCCAACCGAAATGCTTGACGTAGTTGTCGTTCAGTTGTTTCAACTCGTTGGCTTGCGCAGGTGTGCTTTGCCAAAGCCCGGCCAATCGTTGTTCTTGTTGGGATTCGGTAGTCAAGCCAACAGCCGGTTTGGCAGCCAGTACCGGATGGGCTTTGACCAACGCCAACTGTTGCGCATGCGAGGCGCGTGTCACGCTCTCGGCCAACGCCCATTTCAAATGCGCCAGACTGCGAAATGGCCGGTGTTGCAAAGCTGCTTGTGCCACCCAAGGGCTGTGTTCGTAAATACCGTGCAGCCAGTCCAAGGCTTGAGATTCACTGGCTTGGTTCAGCCATGTCATCGGATCGTCAGAGGGGGCGGGTGGCGGCATGCTTGTCATGGTGTGCAACAGGGGGCGTTAAACTGATTCAATCAACTATATACCTCTCAAAGCGACACACCACAGGGACGCACCATGGGATTGAGCACACATGTTTTGGACACCATGCACGGTTGTCCTGCGGCGGCGATGGCCGTTTCTTTGTACACCACAGAAGGAACACAAACACAACTTGTACGCACCTGGGTGTTGAATGCCGATGGCCGATCCGACGGCCCGTTGCTGGACAACCAGCAACTCAAGCGGGGTACTTATCGGTTGGTGTTTGGTGTCAAAGATTACTTTGCAGCCAAAGGCGTTGCTTTGCCAGAGCCAACTTTTTTGAACCAAGTAACGATCGATTTCGGTGTGTCCGATGTGACACAGCACTACCATGTGCCACTGTTGGTCAGCCCTTGGAGCTATTCCACATACCGGGGTTCATAGACCACGCTTGGGTCAATTTTGTCCCTCGGTCAACGTGTCCAATTGAAACTGACCGCTCTTGTGCCACAGCCAAGTTTCTGTGTAGGTCACACGGCGTAAATTCACCGGGGCAGGAAAGGGCCCTGCTTGTCTGATCATGGCTTCGATGTCGCGCATGACTTCGGGCACGTGTCGCGGTGGCCTTGCCCAAATCAGTTCCAGCACTTGACCATTGGGGCCCACCACCACATCGATCACGCCGACTGCTTTGAGCATGGGTGGCAGTTTGCCTGCAAACACTTTGTCTGGGTATTTGTTGTAGAGGTGTCTTGCGGCGTCCTTGCGGTATTCTTTGGCGTCACGTGCCATAGATTTCAAGGGGTTCACAGGTTCCGCAGGCGGCGCGGGTTTGACCGCTTGTGGCGGTGGAGCAGGTTTGGGCGCTGGTGCCACCGGTGCAGGTGCTGGCTCTTGCGGAACCGCTGGCTTGGGTGCAGGGGCCGGTGGCGGCTTGTACTCGGGTACTGGCTCAGGCAATGGCGCAGGGGTTGTTGTCTTTTGTTGAGGTGCAATGACACAGCCGGCCAAAAGAATGCATAACAAACCAACTGAAGCTCGGGATGTGGCAGTTGACAACATGGATATTCCCTGTGTGGTGGGCAGAATGACGCAAAACAGGGAGGGAATTTAACATCCTCAAAATTGGTGATTTTTTGAAATATCTGACAGAACTGATAAATTTTTTGGCCCAAGACAACGCGGTATTGGTGAAAGTCGTGCAAACACAGGGCTCTGTGCCCCGAGACAGCGGCAGTTGGATGGCTGTTTTTAGGCACACTTTGGTGGGCACGATTGGCGGTGGACATTTGGAATTTCAGGCGGTCGCGTTGGCCCAAGACGCCTTGGCAGGGCGCGCGGTATTGCCCAGTTTGCAAACCGTGCCGCTGGGGCCGACCTTGGGGCAGTGTTGCGGCGGGGTGGTGCAATTGGCGTACCGCTTGGTGAGCTCGGCTGACTCCGAGGCATTGAGAAACGAATTGCGTCCTGCGTTGCAGCCCGTGGCTTTGTTTGGCGGCGGACATGTGGGCCGTGCATTGGTGAATGTGTTGTCGGATCTGCCATTTGCGTTGCGTTGGATCGACAGCCGCGATGAGATTTTTCCGGTGCAGGTGCCCCCCAATGTGGTGACCGAGCACTCCGACCCGGTGCACGCAGCCGTGGCGAATCTGTCGCCAGGCACCCACGTGCTGATCATGAGTTTCAGCCATGCCGAAGATTTGGATATTTTGGCGGCGTGTTTGACGCGCATGCGTTTGTCTGCGGATTTGCCGTATGTGGGTTTGATTGGCAGTGACAGTAAGTGGGCGAGGTTTAGGCACCGTTTAGAGGAGCGGGGTTTTGGCGCGGAGGACTTTGCGCGTGTCACGACGCCGATTGGTATTGCGGGGGTGGAGAGTAAGTTGCCTGAGGTGATTGCGGTGTCTGTGGCGGCGCAGTTGTTGCAAATGTCTCAATAGGTTATGTACTGGGTTTTGCAGAAAGTCACTGGCACGGTCGCTCGCTTTGGTATAGCGTGAGCACTTTACTTTTCTGCTCAAACGGATAGATGGCATGGCCGCCCGCGCCGGTATGCTTTTTGCTGCGCTTTCGCTCGCAAAAAACATCCCCGCACAGACGGTCCGTCAACACGCTCGAGACAAAGTAACGGACCGACAACATATCCGAGACAAAGTAACAAACCGCCAACTTGCCCAAAAGCAAACGACGTTTGTCAGACCAACATCTCCAAACAATCAGCCGATGTGTATGCATCACGATAAAAGAGATTGCCAATAGCAAGTGCCATCGATAAACTTTTCACCATGCAGCCCGTGAACTTCGACACTTTGAAATATGCCAAACGGCTACAGGCCGCTGGCATGGAAACACGACTTGCTGAAGAGCAAGCTCTTGCCATGTCAGACCTGTTGGAATACAACTTGCAAAACTTAGCCACC
>JALRAA010000509.1 GCA_023262645.1 Burkholderiaceae bacterium | reverse complement strand
CGACACTAAGGCACTATGTGGAGAGCATGGGTGGTAAGCTCGAACTGGTGGCCCAGTTCCCGAACCGACCACCGGTGGTGATTGAGCGTCTGGGCGCCGAATCCAGTCCGAGGCGCAAAGCTGCAGCTACCAGACGAGGAGCCCGCGCAGCAGCCTGAATGGGTGTTTTCTGAACGAATTCCGGCCGCTGATTCATATTCTGATTTGCCACCAATACTCAAAATCCCAACCCTTATCCGGTTGGGATTTTTTTCGTCCATTCCCCCCTGAAACGCGTCGTTGCCTCGCGAGCGTGACCATCCCAAAGTCGGCGTTCTCGCCCCAGTCTGGCCGTCTCTGTTCCCGGTTTTCTCTGGTGGTCTCGAGAGCGTTCTCGAGGCCACTTCCATATCCGTCAATGGGTTAGACGAAAAAGCCATCGGCGTCCGCAAGGCTACTTTCAGACCCTTGCCGGTCGACTGGCTGAGCCACATGGTGATTGACGCGGTAAGGAATGTTCCTTACCATAGGGCCAAATTGAGGAGATCAGCTATGCCCGCCATTCACGAGGTCGCCACCATCACTTCCAAAGGGCAGATCACTTTGCCCAAGCCTATCCGTCAGGCGCTAGGCGTGGACTACGGAGGTAAGGTTGCGTTTGAACTGCGGGGATCACAAGTCATCGTCACCCGTGCCAATGAAGCATCCCACGAGGATCCAGCCATTGCTTCGTTTTTGGCCTTGCTCGAAA
>JALRAA010000508.1 GCA_023262645.1 Burkholderiaceae bacterium | reverse complement strand
CAGGCGAGGGAAATAGGTGTAGACCTTCTCCAAGTTGGCTGCGATCTCGCCCTTGTCGGTGCGGGTGTAACTGCCCGTCAGCAGGTTCTCTTCGATAGTAAGGTGGGCAAAGCAATGACGACCTTCCATCACCTGCACCACGCCGCGCTGGACCAGATCGGCGGGTGAGAGGTTTTCGATGCGCTCGCCACGCAGCTCGATGCTGCCCTTGGTCACTTCGCCGCGCTCACCCTTGAGCAGGTTGGAGACGGCGCGCAGCGTGGTGGTCTTACCCGCGCCATTGCCGCCCAGGATGGCCACGATGCCTTGCTCGGGTACCTGCAGCGAAACGCCCTTGAGCACGAGGATCACGTGGTTGTAGATGACCTCGATGCCATTGACATTCAGAACGATGTTTTTCGTGTTCATGATGAACCTTGTCGGTTGTGACCAGATGAAAGAGTCGTTGTCGGCTCTTTCATCTGGTGGCTGCTGGCGAGCAGCCACCCCAAGGCGGAGGGCCTTTGGTTGCGCGGGTCAGCGGATCTGCCTGAGCCGCAGATCCGCTGCCCCCACTTGAGACCTTCACACCCCCGGCATCAGGATTGGCAATCCGCTGGGGAACGACGGGTCAGCTTCTTCTCGGCCGCGTATTTGTCCGCCGCAGCCTTGACCATCGGCTTGATGATCATTTCGTCCGCCTGGTACCACTCGCTGGAGAACTCCCACTTGCTGCCGTTCCAAGTGTGGATACG
>JALRAA010000507.1 GCA_023262645.1 Burkholderiaceae bacterium | reverse complement strand
CCAAGCGCCAAAACCTGCTGTTCTCGGCCACATTTGAGGCGTCGATCAAAAAGCTGGCCACCGGTTTGCTGCACAACCCGGTGCAGCTGCAGGCCACGCCGGAGAACCGCACCGCCACCACGGTGGAGCATGTGCTCCACCCGTGTGACATGGACCGCAAGCCCGAGCTTCTGGGGCACCTGATCCGCAGCAACGACTGGCAGCAGGTGCTGGTGTTCTCCCGCACCAAGCATGGCGCCAATCGCATCGCCGAACGCCTCAGCAAGGAGGGCATCGAAGCCGCCGCCATTCACGGCAACAAGAGCCAGGGAGCGCGCACGCGGGCGCTGTCCGGCTTCAAGAGTGGTGAGGTGCGCGTGCTGGTGGCCACCGATATCGCCGCCCGCGGCATCGACATCCACCAGCTCCCCCATGTGGTGAACCTCGATCTGCCCAATCAGGCCGAGGATTACGTGCACCGCATCGGACGCACCGGCCGTGCTGGCCACAGCGGCCATGCCGTGTCACTGGTGGCCGCGGAGGAGCATGAACTGCTGCGGGCGATCGAGCGGCTGATCGGCAACCGCCTGCCGTCCAGGCCGGTGCCCGGCTTTGAACCCACTGTGCTGAGTGCGCCACCGCTGGATCTCAGCGGCGGCCGCGGGCGAAGTGCGGCTCGTGGCCGTTCTGGTGCCGGTGCCGGGCGTGGTGGCTCGGCGGGCGGCGGACGCGGCGGAGCGCGCTCCGCCGCGTCCG
>JALRAA010000506.1 GCA_023262645.1 Burkholderiaceae bacterium | reverse complement strand
GGCGTCAGTTCAGGCTCTTGCGTGACCACGGTCATGGCACACGAAAACACCTGCTTGCCCACCCGCCAGACATGCAAGTCGGTCACCCGTGTTTGTGCGTTGGTTTCTACAGCTTCGCGAATCTCTTGCACCAGCGGATGATCCATTTCACGGTCTAGCAACACTTTGGCGGTCTCGGCGAGCAAGCCTTTGGCCCACAGTGCTACCAACACGGCACCCACCACGCCCATGACAGGATCCAGCCATGACCAGCCATACCACCAACCGCCGAGCAGCGCGACGATGGCCAGAACCGATGTCATGGCATCTGCCAACACATGCAAGTAGGCGGATTTCAAATTCAAGTCGTGGCCATGCCCGTGACCATGACCGTGATGGTGCTCACGGCTGATGGATATCTGTGACTGCTCATGTGCAGCATGCGCCACGTGCACCGCGCTGTGGTGATTTTTCTCGGCGAGTGGGCTTTTCTCCACACGCTGTGGCGCGGGTTGTGGGTGGTGATGCACACGCCCCAAAATCATGGCGCAAAGCATATTCACCAACAAGCCCAGCACTGCCACCACGATGGCTTGGGCATATTGAATCGGCTCGGGTGCCAACAGGCGTTGCAACGAGCCAAACACCATCATCAGCGCCACTCCCAGCAACGCCATGGCACTGGCAAAGCCCGCCAAAATTTCAATTTTCCAGCTGCCAAAAGCAAACCGGGGATCGCGTGAATAGTTGCGGGCCGTGGCAT
>JALRAA010000505.1 GCA_023262645.1 Burkholderiaceae bacterium | reverse complement strand
CACATCCAGCGCAAGGACCGGGTCACCATTGTGGAAGCGGGCTTCGGGACGCAGTTCAAATTCGGCCGAGCGGCCATCCGAGGCCACGCTGATATCGTGCGCCAGCAGGCCGTAGGCGGAGGCAGGCTCATCCAGGCTGCGACTCAATAAGGTGTCAAACATCAACCCTTCCAGGCCAGGCGGTTCCACACCTTTGAGGGTGAAGGGGTTGAGTTTGTCAAAGCCTCCGCCGATCATGGGGAAGCGAATGCGCCCGCCTTTGGGCGCATCCGGTTGCACGTAAGCAAAGTGCTTGAATCCTGGCGGGTACTTGATGTCACCAAACTGGGAATAGGCGTGCCCGGCCCAAGCCGAGACCGCACACCACCCCATCCACAGGAACACAAGCCAGCGCATGCGACAATTCTGCAAGATTTTTCAGCTGGAGCATCGGCATGACAACAAAAACAGGTTTCCTGTGTGGAAAAAAACTCCTGATCACCGGAGTACTGTCCAACCGTTCAATTGCCTATGGCATTGCCAAAGCCTGCCATGACCAGGGGGCGGAGCTGGCCTTCAGCTATGTGGGCGAGCGCTTCAAGGACCGCATTCAGGAGTTCGCTGCCGATTTCAATTCCACCCTGGTATTTGATTGCGACGTTGGGGACGACGCCCAGATCGAGAAACTATTCACCCCGGCCCCACTGCAGCCGTTCGTCCCAGCTAGCCCGGCCCAGCCCCCAGTGGCCGGCCGCGGCCTTGAGGATCC
>JALRAA010000504.1 GCA_023262645.1 Burkholderiaceae bacterium | reverse complement strand
GTCAAGATGGAAGACTTCTGAAGGAAGGCTCAATTTGTGGCAGGCGGTCACATGATGGAGATGCCAGCATCTAACACATACACTAGTGTTGTCTCATGAGAGTCAGTATGAATAGCCTTGACCTTAGCAGCACTCAATGATTTAGAGATACTAAGTGCAGATATTGGCAACGCTTATCTAAATGCGCCTAATCGCGAGAAGGTATATGCCACAGCCGGAAAGGAATTCGGTAGTCGTGCAGGCGAAACTGTCATAATTGTGCGAGCACTATATGGATTAAAGTCCGCTGGAGCTTCCTGGAGATCACACCTAGCAAACAGTCTACACGGTTTAGGTTATAGGTCATGTCTAGCTGACCCTGACATATGGATTAGAGAGGCAATAAAGGCTGATAATACTCCATATTATGAATACCTTGCAATTTACGTGGATGATACGTTATGCATAAGTGAACGTCCAAACGATACCATGCAAGCAATAGCCAAATTATACCGACTTAAAGATGGTAGTCTCGAAACACCCAAAACATACCTCGGTGCTCAAGTCATCCAATATAAATTACCATCAGATCCATCTAAGATACGATGGGGATTATCATCCACCCATTACATATCAACCGCAATTAAAAACGTTGAATATGAACTCTCCTTAACCGGTAAGGCCCTTGCAAACAATGTAACTACGCCTATTGCGTATGGATACCGCCCAGAACTTGATACGTCACCAACTCTGCATCCAGAACAGGCAAATTATT
>JALRAA010000503.1 GCA_023262645.1 Burkholderiaceae bacterium | reverse complement strand
TATCATTGAAGATTATTGTTGTTCCAGGCATAAAAATTTGACGAACTTCAAGAAAATCAAGAAGTTGAGATAATTCAAGAAGAAATTTGACACATTCGTTGGTGGCATATATTTCCGCCTCGGCAGAACTGCACGCTGTCACTTGCTGTCGTTTGGACATCCAATGAAGAGGGCCGAATAGATCAATGAAATAGGCAGACATAGACCTAGAGGCAAACAATGGTAACTCCATGGAAGTGGTAGTAAGAGAGGCATCTTGAGGACCCCAATTTGCATCAGACATTGACAAAAGAGAAGGCTGTACAGGAAAGTGAAGAAATGATGATAATTGAACACATCGTAAACTGCTGAAGAAAATTCCCAATTGTTTTGTATGTGAAAGATATTTCACAACATAATGGGCAGCATCCAAATGTCCAGGTGATGGATTGCTTTGATGTTGGGCTAAGAGCGATACGACCGTCGAAATATCAGGACGCGTTGTGTGAGCCAACCAATTCAGGCTACCTACTAATGATTGATACTGGAGACGCAACTTGTCACGATCTTGGGCAGTCATCTCAATCGTTGGTATAGAGTCAATGGACAATCCTGGTCGATAAGGTGTCGTAAAAGTTGAAGTACTATCTGAAGAATAATTCAATGTATCCAAAAGATTTTCTGTGAACGATTGTTGCGTAAGGATTACACTCAAATTACCATCAACATGACGATGCCAAGTGAACTCAATCCCAAGAAAATGGGTAACTTGCCCCA
>JALRAA010000502.1 GCA_023262645.1 Burkholderiaceae bacterium | reverse complement strand
AACAGCATCTACATATGCCTTAACTGCTTTCTGGGTTGGTAGATATGCATCGCTGTTTTCTGCAAGAGTTGTACTTGTAGAAATACCTGTAATGCCAATACCAGAAGTGCCAGCAAGTTTTAATGTTCCGGTAGTGGTAATACCAGTAACTGCAATATCTTGAGCAAATGTTGCATTAAGACCAGATAATGTAATTAATGTATTTGAGTTGTCATTGCTTCTGATCTGTGCTGCAATGATTTTTGATTGGAATGATACATCACCATTTCCATAAAGATACATTGCATTAGAGCCACCACCTGCTTTGATATAAGATGTCAAATCTGCTGGATTGCCAACACTTAAAATACCTCTGGTTTTTACAGAACCATCAGAAGGATTGACAGATAATCCAACTCCAACTCTTAAAGTTTCGCTAGTTTGCCCTGCAAGAGTGTCAACAAAAGTTACATAATAATCTGCATTTGATGAAGTTCCTGTTGTATCGACAAGTGTTGAACGAGTTGCAGTTCCAATTGTGCCAACAACAGGTTGCTCAAATGTTGTTGTTCCCTTAACAGTGATTGTGTCTGAAGAATTATCTCCAAGAGTTACATTTCCTGTAGCATTTAATGTTGTGACGGTAGTTGCACCAGAAACATTAACATTATCAAGTCTAGTATATCCACTAATATCGGCACCACCATTTCCATCAATCAATCCAGTTACCGTTACTATTCCTGAGGCAGTAATATTTCTAGTGGAAATGTCTTCTCCAACTGAAGATCCACC
>JALRAA010000501.1 GCA_023262645.1 Burkholderiaceae bacterium | reverse complement strand
GGTGAAATTCGTTGGTGAGACCGTTGATCACTGGCACGCGCGAATTGGCTGCGAAGCGTTCGATCTTGGTTTGTTCGTAGGTGCGGATCATCACCAGATCGACCATGCGGCTGATCACTTTGGCCGAGTCTTCAATCGGTTCAGCGCGGCCCAACTGGCTGTCGCCTGTGGTGAGGTGAACCACTGCGCCACCCATTTGGTACATACCGGCTTCAAAGCTGATGCGCGTGCGTGTAGAGGCCTTCTTGATGAATGCAGCGCGTGAAAACAAATAGGCATAGTCCTGGGCGGAAAGGTCTTTGAACTGCAAATAATGGGACAGGGCTTGTGTCATGTCAGGCCTTGGGGTTGGTCGCTAAAAATTGTTTCACCAGCGGTACCAGCACGGATACCACTTCATCTGCCTCTGTGGTTGTCATGGTCAAAGCGGGCAGCAAGCGAATCACGCTGTCAGCGGTGACGCTCAGCAGCAATCCCGCATGCAGGGCTTGACCCATCAGCGGTCCGCAAGGTCTGTCTAAATCGATGCCAATCATCAAACCGTTGCCACGGATTTCTTTGAACCCGGCGACAGCAGACAGTTCGCGATACAAAGCATCGCGCAGATGCTTACCCACTCGGCTGGCGTTTTCCAGCAAACCGTCTTCTTCCATGATGCGCAGCGTTTCCACCCCTGCACGCATGGCCAGTGGGTTACCGCCAAAGGTGGTGCCATGGTTACCCGGCTGAAAAATACGCGCGGCTTTGGCGCCATGTACGGACTCAAGTCCAGCGGA
>JALRAA010000500.1 GCA_023262645.1 Burkholderiaceae bacterium | reverse complement strand
TTTATTAAAGTGATGCCAAACGAATATAAGCGTGCATTGAATGAATTGCATGCATCACTCACAAAGGAGGCCGCGTAATGGGAAAAGTCACGGGCTTCATGGAATTTGATCGCATCAGCGAACAAAACTTACCACCACAAGAGCGCTTAAAAAATTACAAAGAATTTGTGCTGCATCTCACTGACGATGAAGCGAAGAAACAAGGTGCCCGCTGTATGGATTGCGGTATTCCATTCTGCACATCAGGTTGTCCGATTAATAACATCATTCCTGATTGGAATGATTTGGTTTATCACCAGAACTGGGAAGAGGCCATCGAAGTATTACACTCCACAAATAACTTCCCAGAATTTACCGGCCGTATTTGTCCGGCACCATGTGAAGCCGCTTGCACACTTAATATTAATGATGATGCCGTCGGTATTAAATCGATTGAGCACGCCATCATCGATAAGGCTTGGGAAAATAATTGGGTTAAGCCTTTAGTTCCAACTTCTAAAACTAATAAAAAAATTGCGATTGTGGGTTCTGGCCCTGCCGGCTTGGCTGCAGCTCAGCAATTAGCGCGCGTGGGACATTCCGTCACTGTCTATGAAAAAAATGATCGTATTGGCGGTCTTCTTCGTTATGGTATTCCAGATTTCAAAATGGAAAAGTCACACATTGATCGTCGAATGAAACAAATGGAAGCTGAAGGTGTTGTGTTCAAAGTCAATCAAAATATTGGTGAGAACGTAAAACCTGAAGAGCTTACAAATAACTATGATGCAGTGATTCTAGCTG
>JALRAA010000004.1 GCA_023262645.1 Burkholderiaceae bacterium | reverse complement strand
TTCCTTGCGCTTGGCTTCTTCCTCTTTACGGCGGGCCTCTTCCTCTTTGCGCAGGCGAATTTCTTCTTGTTTGCGTTTGATCTCTTCTTCTTTGCGCCGAATCTCTTCCTCTTTGCGTCGTGCAGCCTCTTCCTTGCGTTTGGCTGCCTCTTCACGCAACAGCGCGGCTTTGCGTTCTTTCTCGGCTTCTAGCTCTTGGGCTTTGCGCAACTTCTCGGCTTGTTTTTCTTTTGCCAGTTGTTCAGCTTCTTCTTTTTTGCGACGTTTCTCGATGGCAATCTCTGCGTCTGCCGCGACCTTGGCCGCTGATTCAGTCAATTTGTTGGGTGGCTCGATGACTTTGGCCACTGGCGGGGTGTCCTTTTTCAAAGGCGGTGGTGCTTTGGTATTGGCGGCGGGTTCGGGCGGCGCAGGCGCATCGGATTTGAGTGCAACCGGTTCGGGAATGTTGGACCACAGTTCCGCATCCACGCCTTCGTCTTGCGGATCGGTTTGCCAATGGATACCCCAGGTCAAAGCCATCAGCAATAAGGCGTGCACAAACAACGCCAATGCCAGCGATCTTCCGCCACCGCGTTCTTCGGGAGGGGCAAATTCGAGGTGAGAAGACTCTTGGCTCATGGGAGGCTTGTTATTCGCTTTGTCGAACTGCCAAGCCCACACGCTGCACGCCCGCGCGTTGCAGTCGATCCATCAACTTGACCACGTTGTCATAGGTGATGCCCTTGTCAGCGCTGATGATGACGGGTGTTTGCGCTTTGCCTGACTGCAATTGCAAGGCGATGCGAGCCACGTTGTCCATGTTGGCGTCTTGCTTGATTTGCAAGCCGTTGTCTGCGCTGCTGGTTTTGGACCGGACCACGATATTCAATTGCTTGTCGATTTCAATGGTGATAACTTGATCGGGAGCGGTAGCGGCTTTGCCAACGCTGGGTACATCGATCAGGCTGGGTGACAACAGGGGTGCGGTGACCATGAAGATGATGAGCAGCACCAACATGACATCGATGAACGGCACCATGTTGATGTCGCTGATAGTGCGCCTTGAGCGCCGTTGGTTCAGGGATGCGGCCATGGTTGCCCCGCCGATCAGCGGTTAGCCGCAGGCGCTGCGCCTACGTTGCGTTGCAATATGTTGGAGAACTCTTCGATGAAAGTCTCCAGCTTGTTGGCCACTCGGTCGATATCGCGTGAAAAGCGGTTGAATGCCAGCACGGCAGGAATGGCGGCAAATAAACCGATGGCGGTGGCCACCAAGGCTTCAGCAATACCGGGCGCCACCTTGGCCAATGTCACTTGTTGCAGTGCTGCCAAGCCTGTGAACGCATGCATGATGCCCCAGACCGTGCCAAACAAACCCACATAAGGTGACACTGAGCCCACCGAAGCCAGCATGGACAGGTTGGATTCAATCGCGTCCATTTCACGCTGCAAACTGGCGCGCATGGCACGGCGCGCGCCGTCCATCAGCAACCCGCTGTCGGTGATGCGTCGCTCGCGCAGTTTTTGGTATTCGCGCATGCCGCTGGCAAAAATGCGTTCCATCGGGCCAGAGGATTTGGCATTTTGTTGGGCCCCGGCGAACAATTCGTTGAGGCTTTTGCCTGACCAAAATTCGCGTTCAAATTCTTCGTTCAAATTTTTCACTTGCTTCAACGACAGCAATTTGCGAAAGATGGCGGCCCAGCTCATGACCGATACCAGCATCAAAATCAGCACCACCGCTTGCACCACCCAACTGGCGTTCAAAAGCAATTGAACAATCGATAAATCCTGGTTCATATGAACAACTCCAAAAGTTGAGGGGGAATCCGCTCGGGTTTCATTTTCTCGGCATTGACCCAGCCAATGCGTATCGTGCCTTCACACAGCAAGCTTCGCTCGCCGCCATGGTCCAGTCGCCAAGCCTGCTGGGCAATCACCAGACTGGCGCGGCCTTTTTCCTGCATCACGGCACTGACCTGAAGCATATCGTCAAGTTGTGCGGGCCGGTGGTACTTCAATTGGGTGTCAATCACCACAAACATGCCACCGGTTTCTTGTTTGAGTGTGTGTTGTTGCAACCCCAAATGGCGCAGCCATTCGGTGCGGGCGCGTTCAAAAAATTTCAGGTAATTGGCATAAAACACAATGCCACCGGCATCGGTGTCTTCCCAATACACGCGGATGGGAAATTCAAAACTCATGCGGTCTCCAGCAGGTGGCGCAGCCGTTGCGCGGCATGGTTGAGGGTTTCCATGGCGCTGGCGGTCGACAGTCTGACAAAGTCACCCGGTTGGTGATGGCTGAAATCTCGACCGGGCGTGATCACCACATGCGCTTCATGCATGACATGTTCTGCAAACGCCCAGCTGTCAGCCAGCCCCAAGCGCTGGCAAGCCTGTCGGCAATCCGCCCAAGCATAAAACGCCCCGTCTGGCATGACCGGAACGGTCAAGCCCATGGCGTTGAGTTGTGGAATGAATTGGTCGCGCCTGTGCTTGAAGGCGGCGCGGCGTTCTTCGTAAAGGGCCAAACTTTCAGGTTCAAAGCAGGCCAAAGCTGCATATTGCGCTACCGTGCTGGGACAAATGAACAGGTTTTGCGCCAGACGCTCGATGACGGCGACCAAGGGCTCGGGCACCACCAGCCAGCCGAGTCGCCAGCCGGTCATGTTGAAATATTTGGAAAAGCTGTTGATGCTGATGATCTGGTCGTCGATCGCCAAAGCGGATTGTCCGAAGGCAGGGTCGTGGCTCAAGCCCAAGTAGATTTCATCTACCAAGGTGATGCCGCCTTTGTCGCTGACAAAACGATGGATTTGTTGCAGTTCTTGCAGGGCCACCGAAGTACCCGTGGGATTGGACGGGGAGGCCAGCAATACCCCGCGTGTAGCCGCTTGCCAATGCGCTTGGACTTGGGCAGCGCTGAGTTGAAAGCGTTGTTCAGCCGTGGTGGGGAGCAGCACCGCGCGTCCATCGGCCGCCTGCACAAACTGGCGGTTGCACGGGTAACACGGGTCGGGCATGAGTACCTCGTCACCCGCTTCGATCAACGCCAAACAAGCCAATTGCAAAGCGGCCGATGCGCCTGCGGTCACGACAATGCGCCGCGCAGGAACCGACAACCCAAAGCGCGTGCGGTACCAGTCGCTGATGCGCTCGCGCAAAGCGTCCAAACCCAAGGCATGGGTGTAAGCCGTGCGACCGTCTTGCACAACACGTATCGCTGCTTCCTGCACCAGTGGAGGAGCGGTGAAATCGGGCTCGCCGATATTCAAAAATAACAACGGCGAGTCGCTGTGCTGGAATTGATCGGCCAGTTGCCTGGCGGATTTGGCCATTTCCATCACATAAAAAGGAGCGATACGGCTCGCGCGCTGGCTGGTTCGCATGGTGTCAGTTGGCTGGGGCAGGCGGTGCCTGCTTGTCAGCCGCGACCTCCAACGCCCGCAGCTTGGGGGCCAAACCATTGAGCACCGCATTGACGTACTTGTGACCGTCGGTCCCGCCGAATTCTTTGGCCAGTTCTATGCATTCGTTGATGACCACCCGCCAAGGAATGTCCAAGCAATGTTGCATTTCGTAAGCGCCGATCCACAAAACAGCATGTTCGATGGGCGAGATTTCTGCCATTTTTCGGTCCAACAGCGGAAGGATCTGCGCATCCAGCGCTTCGGCTTGTGTGGCGCAACCGTGCAGTAACGCATCGAAATGCACACTGTCGGCTTTGTGAAAACCGCTGAGTTCGCGCGTGAAACTGTCGACATCTTCAGGCGGATTGCGGCCGACGATGACTTGGTACAAGGCCTGCACGGCAAACCCTCGAGCGCGGGTGCGTGCAGCGCGTGCGCTGGCGCGGCGCATGTCCGAGGGTTTGCTGGATTTGGCAGCGCGAGAAGCAGAAGCGGTCATGTGAGGGTTTTCATCAGCAAGGCCATTTCCACCGCCACACGGGCTGCATCGCGGCCTTTGTCTGTTTGTCTGGCAATGGCTTGGGCTGTGTTTTCAGTGGTGAGGATGGCGTTGGCGATGGGCAACTGGTGATCGAGCGCCAAGCGTGTGATCGCGGCGCCAGATTCATTGGCCACCAATTCGAAATGGTAGGTTTCGCCACGGATGATGCAACCCAAGGCAATCAGCGCGTCGAATTGGCCGGTGGTCGCCATGGCTGCCAACGCCACGGGCACTTCCAGTGCGCCAGGCACTTGCACATGTTGAATGAACGAGGGTTCTACGTTGAGGGCGTGCAGTTCGCTCAGACAGGCGTTGGCCAACGCTTGGGTGATGGCGGGGTTGAACCGCGCTTGCACGATGCCGATGCGCAGACTGCTGCCGTCCAAATCGGTGCGGGTGCCGCTGGTGTCCGGTAGATGCATATTTATTCCTTGGCCAAGTAGCCGGTGATTTCCAGGCCGTAACCCGCCATGCTGGGCATGCGCCTTGGATTGCCCATCAAGCGCATTTTGTGGACACCGCAATCGCGCAAGATTTGCGCCCCGATGCCGTAGGTGCGCAAATCCATGCGTCCGCGTTCCGGGGCTTGGGCAGAGCGGGCCAAGCCCTCGAACTGCGCCAGCAATTGTTCGCCGCTTTCGCCGCAGTTGAGCAACACCAACACGCCTGCCTGTTCGCCTGAGATGCGTTTTAAAGCCGCATCCAAGCTCCATGAATGCATGGCGCGCTGGGGCTCTAACGCATCGAGCACAGACAGGGGTTCGTGAACCCGGGCCAAGACAGCGGTGTCAGCCGACCAGTCGCCGCGCACCAACGCCAGATGAACGCTGTCACTGGGCAGGTCTTTATAAGCATGCACGGTGAATTCGCCATGGGCCGTGACCAGGGTTCGTGTGCTGAGCCGCTGCACCAAAGATTCGGTGCGGCTGCGGTATTCAATCAGGTCGGCGATGGTGCCGATTTTCAAACCATGTTCTGCGGCAAATTCCATCAAATCCGGCAGCCGCGCCATGGTGCCATCGTCTTTCATGATTTCGCAAATGACGGAGGTGGGTGAGCAACCCGCCATGGCGGCCAAGTCACAACCGGCTTCGGTATGGCCGGCACGCATCAGCACACCACCGTCTACCGCTTGCAGCGGAAAAATATGGCCGGGTTGCACCAAATCGCTGGCTTTGGCGTTCGCGGCAACCGCCACTTGAACGGTGCGTGCGCGGTCGGCTGCGGATATGCCGGTGGTCACGCCTTGTGCGGCTTCGATGGACACCGTGAAGGCGGTGCTGTGTACCGTGCCGTTGCGGGCCACCATCGGTGGCAGTTTCAAATGTTCGCAACGCTCGCGGGTGAGCGTGAGGCAAATCAGGCCGCGCCCAAAACGCGCCATGAAATTGATGGCTTCCGGGGTGACATGGTCTGCAGCAAGCACCAAGTCGCCTTCGTTCTCACGGTCTTCTTCGTCTACCAGAATGACCATGCGTCCGGCACGCATGTCGTCAATGATGTCTTGCAAAGGAGAAATGGCAACGGTGTGCAAGTTGGCACTCATGGGTGAACTTTCTGTGCGGTCGGCGTGGGTTCAAACTGCAGCATGCGCTCGACATAACGGGCAACGGTGTCAATTTCCAAGTTAACGGGATCAGACTTGACCAAACTTCCCAAGGCGGTGTTGGCGATGGTGTGAGGTATCAGGTTGATGGAGATAAGGCAGCCATCGCGCTGGTCTTGCACCTGGTTGACGGTCAGGCTCACGCCGTTGACCGTGATCGAGCCTTTGTAAGCCATGTATTTGGAGAGCTCTTTGGGCGCGAGGATTTGCAGCAGCCAACTTTCACCGACCAATTCGAATGTGGCCACCTGGCCAACACCGTCTACATGGCCTGACACGATGTGGCCGCCTAAGCGGTCGTGGGCACGCAAAGCTTTTTCTAAATTGAGCGAGGTGCCGATGGTGTTGAGCCGAGCGGTTTTGGCGAGGGATTCGGCAGAAATGTCTATGGTGAACTTGTTGTCAGCCGCGTTGAAAGAGGTGACTGTCATGCAGGCGCCATTGAGCGCGATGCTGTCGCCCAATGTGACGTCGTCCAAGTAATGCGCGGGTGTGCTGATCTCAAGGCGCTTGCCATGATCCAAAGAGCGACCCAGGTCGTGGACGGCGGCGATGCGCCCCACGCCGGTAATGATTCCGGTGAACATGCGCGTATTTTCGCAGATCAGGCGATGCGCCTGAGAAGCAGCCTTAAATCAGCCCCGATTCGCTCGGTTTGCACAAAGCTCCAAGTTTGGGCATCGGCCAAATCGTTCAGCGCAGGCAGGGCTGCCATGCTGTGGCCGGGGCCTGTCAACAGTGGCGCCACATACACCAGCAATTCGTCGATCAACCCGGTGTGCAGCAAAGAGCCGTTGAGTTTGTGGCCGGCTTCGACATGGACTTCGTTGTATGCCATGGCCGCCAATTGCGTCACCATGGCCGGTAAATCCACCTTGTTGCCCGGGCCCGGCAGGTGAACCAAATGCGCCCCTTGTGCTTGAAGCGCTTGTGCTTTGTCGGGGTGCTGTTGGGCATGAAAAATCACAACCCGTCGTGCTGGGTTCCATAAACGGGCGGTCAAAGGGGTTTGCAATTGGGAGTCGATCAACAGCAGATCGGGTTGGCGAGGCGTGTCTATGCCTCGGACATTCAGCAGTGGGTCGTCATCCAATACGGTGCCAATGCCGGTGAGCACAGCACAAGCGCGGGCGCGCCAGCGGTGACCATCTTGGCGGGCGTCAGTTTGGGTCAGCCATTGGCTGTTGCCGTTGTTGAGCGCAGTGTGGCCATCGAGTGATTGCGCGATCTTCATGCGCAGCCAAGGCTTAGAGGATTGCATGCGCATGAAAAAACCGATGTTGAGTTCGCGGGATCGTTCTTCTTGTAAGCCAATATCGACCTGTATGCCTGCGGCACGCAGTTTGGCAAATCCTTGGCCAGCGACTTGCGGATTGGGGTCTTGCACACTGGCCACGACACGGGCAATGCCAGCATGGATCAGTGCGTCGCAGCAGGGACCGGTTCGTCCTTGGTGAGAGCACGGTTCAAGCGTGACATATGCCGTGGCACCGACGACGTTCACGCCGCGTTCTTGGGCATCGCGCAATGCCATGATTTCGGCATGGGCGCCGCCGGCCATTTGCGTGTGGCCTTGTCCCAGCCATTGACCGTCAGCCGAGACAAGGACACAGCCCACCCGGGGATTGGGCGACGTGATGAACAGGGCTTGTTCAGCCAAGGCGATGGCCTGGCTCATGTGCACGGCGTCAATAGAAGAAAACTGCATCTGGGGATTATCAGCGGCCTGAAAATGTTTATTTGGACCAACAGTAGGTGACATCAGCTTGTGCCCCTCTTTGCCCGATGTGGTCAAGCGTGAGTGCGCCACAGCCGTCTTGTTTTTGCATGCGCACGGGCGTAGCGGTCAACACATAGCTTTGCGCTTGGGCAGACAGCGACAGTGTGTAACTGAATTCTGGGGTTTGCCAAACACTGTCTGGCAACACCGACGGATAACTGCCAGTGGACATGGCGGCTTGTTCCAGCCATTGCGCTGATTTCACCAATGCCACTTTGGCTAGCTGCCGTTGGCTGCGGGCCTGTGCGTTTTGGTAAACCGGCATGGCCAGCGCGCTCAGCAACCCGACGATGGCCAACACACACAGCAGCTCAATCAAGGTAAATCCGCGGCTGGCATAAACGCTGTAATAGGTGTTTTTGTGCAGGCCACAGGCATATGGGTTCACGGTAACAACTCCAATAAGCGTTGCATGTCAGCCAAACGAACAGATTTGTCCGCAGAAATGCTGGCAGCGGGTTGCCACACGGCTTGCCAACCCGTTTGTGCGTTTCGTTTGGGATCCACAGCCACCACGGTGATTCGGTAAGTGAAGGGGATGGCGGTGTCGGCCACATTGAGGTTATTGGGCAATATTTCCACCCAGTGAAACAACTGCAAACCACCGGGGTCTGACAGCGTGTAAGCCCCATGGGTTCTGCCCAGCCAATCAGAGCGCAGATTTCCCTCGTCAAGCAGCGACCTACACACTCCATGGTCACAACCCGAATCTGGCAGTTGTGAACGCACCGACGCCCAGGCCTCTGTCGTGGTTGGTATATGCAGGGGCTGTGTGGCATCCACCGCATTCGCCAAAGTGGGATGCAAGGCTGTATCCGCAAAGGCTTGTAACGCGCCCAACGCCACTTGCCGCCATTGCCATTGGTCGGCGTGATGGCGGCTCCAGCCTTGCGCCAAGGCGATGTTGCGCCAACTCGCCAGCAACAACACGCCGCTCACCATGAACAGCGCGAGCACGGTGGGCAATGCCAAGCCTTGTTGGGACATTTTTTGGCGTGTGCGGTGATATGCATAACGGCTCATGGCGAAGCATGGGTAAGGTGCAGCACCGAACGCCATGCCATGGCGCCATTGACCAAGGGGGTTGATTTGCTGCAGGACACACCCGCCGGGTTTGCGCTTACACCTGCGCCCCGAAGTTGAAGACACAGTTCGACAGCCCTGACAGCCGTCCAGTCTGTGACCTGCGAGGCGCTCAGCCACTGCATGGTTTGAAGTGATGGATCAAGCGGCACGCTACTTGTGCGTTGTGCATAGCGAAATCGCAGATCGTCTGTTTGTTCCACCAATGTTTGGTAACTGGAGTTGGAGCGAGCCGCGTCTTTGCAAGCCAGACCACGTGTGCTGTTGCGTCTGAAATCGTCTTGGCTCCATGGCAAACCGGAGGCTTCGTGGCCTTGACAATCCGCAGGTGTGAGACTGCGCCAGTGCATCAACTGCAAGGTCTTGTCGTCGCCGCTGACCCTATTGGCTACGCCACTAAAAACTGGCATATTTTTTTCGTTCAACCACAACGCTGGCGCACCGGCCCGCATGGCGCGCTCACGCAATTTGGCCGTGGCTTGGTGCAGCATTTGGTGCAAATCCATTTGTTGTTGCAGCAAAATTTGGGTGCGCTGCATCCATGCCAATGCACTGAATGCTGCCATGACCACCAACAGGCACAGCGTCATACCCACCATGCACTGCGCCAAACTTTGCCCTTGTTGTCTCGGGTGCATCACAGTCGCCATGCGGTTTGCCAACATCGGTGAGCAACAGGGCAAGCTTCGACTGTTGCGGCGCTGGGTGCGGAACTCGCGCCTGGCCAGACAAGCAATAAACGTACATCTGCATGGCCGTGTGTGGCGGTGGTCAACACGGCTCTGGCCTGCGGCAGTCTTCGGCGCAATTCTGACCACCATTCCGCCAAGTCAGATTGCGCCCACTGCAAAGCGCTGCACGGGCTCGATTGACAATCTGCGGCGATGGGGACGCTGTCCAACCCCAGTTGGTAATAAGGCGCGGCGCCAGGATGCACTTGCATGCGTTGCCAGAGGTCTTGTGCCATGGCCACGGCTTGTTGCATGCCCAATGCGTCGCGCTGGGCTTGCATGGCCTGTAACTGCCAAGCCATCAAACCCAGGCACATCAGGTTGAGAACCATCAGCCCTGCCATGGCTTCCAGCATAGAAAACCCGTTTCTTTGAACAGCGCGTGGCGTCATGTGCAAGTGGCCGATTGAACGAAACGCAGCCGACCCACCGTGTTCATGCACACGCTCACTGCCAACGGCGTTGGATGGTTGCGTGGCATGACTTGCAAGCGAATTCCGCCTGCAACAGGCTCTCCTTGTGGGTTGATCGGCAAAAAATCGTTGGCTGGAAAAAGCACCACATTCAATTCACCGTTCATGGCGTGGCGCAGCGTGGCGGGCTGCTTGTTACCCGGGTTGGTCAATTCCCAGCCGCAGCGCCAGTCGCCCATGGGCAACCAACTCGCGCAGCCGGTGAGTCTTTGCAATTGCAGTGCTTGCCCGGTTCGCAAAGCTTGTAACCGCGCTGATTGCAAGTCAGTTACCCAAGCGCGTGCCGCGCTTTCCACCCGAATACGCCACAACCACTGGCTGAGCGAAGGCGCAGCCATGGCGGCGGCAATGCCAGCGATACACAGCACCACACAAAGTTCTGCCAAGCTGTGCCCAGTTTGCGCGTGTCTGGCCTGCAGCGCAGAATGGCTGCCAACCAAACAGTGTTGCTTGGGCTTCAGAAAAAAGCTGAAGAGGGAATATCGGACAAAAGGCAGATACATGCCCGCCATCATCCAGAATGGGGCGCTGAGTGAGTGTGCGCTGTGACCAGCGAGTGTGTGCGCTGTTAACGCCGGAATTCATCCACCAAGGTTTTGAATTCATCCACATCTTCAAAACTGCGGTAGACACTGGCAAACCTGACGTAAGCCACCTTGTCGAGTTTTTTCAGCTCGCGCATGACCAATTCGCCAATGCGGGTAGAGGCCACTTCTCGCTGCGATAAGGTCAGCAATTTGTCCTCGATGCGTTCAATGGCCGCATCAATTTGCTCGGTGCTGACCGGGCGTTTTCGCAGCGCCAAATTGAGAGAGCCACGTAACTTGGTGCGGTCGTAATCGATGCGCCGGCCATCTTTTTTCACCACCGCCGGATAGCTGACGTCGGCACGTTCGTAAGTGGTGAAACGTTTATCGCAATGGCTGCAGGAGCGGCGTCGGCGGATCGAATCGCCCTCTTCAGACATGCGGGTCTCCATCACTTGGGTTTCCACGTGGCTGCAAAAAGGGCATTTCATAGGGGTTACCTGTAAACCGGAAACCGGCTGGTGAGGGCATGCACTTTGGCGCGAACCTGTGCAATGTGCGCTTCGTCGTTCGGGTGTTCGAGCACATCGGCGATCAGGTGCGCGGTGGCCCGTGCCTCTTCGTCTTTGAACCCGCGCGTGGTCATGGCCGGCGTGCCAATGCGCACACCGCTGGTGACCATGGGTTTTTCAGGATCATTGGGGATGGCGTTTTTGTTGATCGTCATGTGCGCATGGCCCAAAGCCACTTCAGCAGCTTTGCCAGTGATGCCTTTTGAGCGCAGGTCGACCAACATCACATGGCTTTGTGTTCCGCCGCTCACTATGCGCAAGCCGCGTTCGGTCAAGGTTTGCGCCACGACATGGGCATTTTTCAAAACCTGTTGTTGGTATGCCTTGAAGCTGGGGTCGAGGGCTTCTTTGAAAGCGACGGCTTTGGCGGCGATCACATGCATCAAAGGGCCGCCTTGCAAACCGGGAAACACGGCGCTGTTGATGGCCTTTTCGTGCTCGGCTTTCATCAAAATAATGCCGCCACGCGGACCGCGCAAACTCTTGTGTGTGGTCGAGGTGACCACATCGGCATGCGGCACAGGATTGGGGTAGACGCCAGCGGCGATCAAGCCAGCGTAATGCGCCATGTCCACCAAGAAAATCGCGCCAATTTCTTTGGCCACTTTGGCGAAACGGGCGAAGTCGATATGCAGGCTGTAAGCCGATGCCCCTGCAATGATCAATTTGGGGCGGGTGGCCATGGCTTTGGCTTCCATGGCGTCGTAATCGATTTCCTCTTTGGCATTCAAACCGTAGCTTTCGACTTTGAACCACTTGCCAGACAGGTTCAATGGCATGCCGTGGGTCAGGTGACCACCTTCAGCCAGACTCATGCCCATGATGGTGTCACCCGGTTTTAAAAACGCCAAAAAGACCGCTTGGTTGGCCGAGGCACCGCAATGCGGTTGCACGTTGGCTGCGTCCGCGCCGAACAATTGTTTGGCGCGGTCGATGGCCAATTGCTCGGCAATGTCGACGTTTTCGCAACCGCCGTAGTAGCGTTTTGCGGGATAGCCCTCGGCGTATTTGTTCGTTAACTGCGTACCTTGCGCTTGCATCACGGCAGGGGAAGCGTAGTTTTCACTCGCTATCAGTTCAATATGGTGCTCTTGGCGTTGGTTTTCGTTCTGAATGGCGGCCCACAATTCAGGGTCGGTTTGCGCCATCAGTTGCGAACGTAGGTACATGTTTTCTCCGTGTTAAGCGTTCAGGGTTTGGAAGGGGATTCTTTGAAAGGGGTGTAATTTTTTGCCTTGTCCCACAAATCGACCAAGCCATCTTCAGTCGGTGTTTTGGGTGTGGCGATGGATACATTTTTGCCATTGGCGATCTCGTGCAAGCGCTGTTGTTCGGCCAGCACTTTCCCCACGTAGCCACCGTCTTCGCCACTGTTGCCAGCGCCCACATATTGGCGCAAGCCAGCTTCAATGCCACCGTTTCGATCGATGGCTTCTCGCAACACCATGGCACCCACGCGCAAATTGGCGACGGGGTCAAAGGCGGCGAACTCACCGCCGAAGTTGTCGTACTTTTCGGTGTGAACATCGGTGCGAACTTGCATCAAACCTTGCGCGCCCATGGTGCTTTGCGCAAAAGGATTGAATCCAGATTCAATGGCCATGACAGCCAGTATGAGTGCGGGATCGAGCTTTTTTTGTTTGCCAATTTCGTAGGCCTCGGCCACCAAGGCGCTCAAGGGTTCGGGGGCGACACGGTATTTGCGGCTTAACCAATAGGCGATGGCGGCTTGTTCTTTGGGCAAATCGCGCGGGTCCACGGCGGTGGCACGGTCGACGGCTTCGGCATCGTCGCTGAAACCAAAGTCCAATCCGTGCCGGTTTTGCAGCCAGTCGATCAATTGAACTTCGACGTTGTCACGCAAATCTGTTTGGGTGCTGAAAATGAGCAGAAAACAAAAAACAGCCAAGCCGAGCAATGCGAGACCGCTGTGGGTGATCAAGAAAAAACCTTGACCAATATCTGCCACGATGACTTTGACAGATGCTTTTATCGTTTCAAACAGTTGCATCGGTGCATTTTAAACCTTTGCCCTTAAGCCCTGTCACAATAGAGAGCTCAGCCCATCAGGGTTCAACCTAGCGATTTGACTGCCGTGAATACCCCTTCCCACAGCTCTCCCGATTTGTCAGCCTTGGATGCGATGACGAATGGTGCAATCACCGCCGCCACCGCAGGTGAAAGACTCAACCGAGTGCGCCAATGGCTCGATACCCAGCCCTCCATCGAACAGTTGCAGCAAGTGTTCAAAGAGCTCAGTGCCCGCGACAAAGGTGCGGCCAAAGCGGTCAAAGAAAAACTGGAAGAACTGCGGCGTTCGAAAACCCAAGATGCTTTGGCCGATGAATGGGCCGCCAAAGCCCATGCCTTGCTGAACCACCCCAAATTGAATTTGGCCGATGCCATGGCCTGGTCTCGTGATGCAGCCAAAGCGGGCGCACCACTTTCGCGCGAGCCTTTGTCGGGCTTGCGTTTGGCATTGGCGGATCTGGTCAAGCACATTGAAGATTTGGCGCACCGCGCTCAGGTGTTGCGCGAATCGGCTTTGTTGATGGCGCAACGTATCGAAGTGTTGTCCACCAAACCTTGGACCGAAGCCATGGAATTGCGTGCGACATTGCAATCTGACTTGCAACGGTTTGATGCGGAATGGCAAACGCTCAGCCAAGATCGCCACTGGCACAGTGTCGACCCGAAATACCCCACTATCCTCAATGAAGGTGCTCAACATATCCATTTGGTCTGGGACGCATTCAATGCCGCGTTGACTCAAACGGAAGCTGCCGCTGCCGACGCCTCGCTGCCATTGCCGGGTGTGCCTGCATGGGCTGACCAGTTGCGCGTCCTGCGTGGCGAAGCGGCCAAACCAGCCGTTGTGGCAGCCAGCAAACCCGCTGTCGATCCGGCCCAACAAGCGCAGGCCGTCGAGGCGGTTCAACAGTTGATGCAAACCTTGGAAGCCGAACTGGCCCAAGGCCACAGCAAAGCCACCACCGCTGCCGCCACCGCATTGCGTCAAGCGCTCAAAACCCATGCGCGAGGATTGCCTGCCGAACTCGAGGCCGGTGCCCAATCGGCGCTGACCAAAGCCGCAGAACTCGAAGGCTGGCAACGCTGGCGCGCAGACCAATTGCGCACGGAATTGGTGGCGAAAGCCGAGGCCTTGCTCAAACCCGCCGCAGCGCCACAGCCCGACACTGTGCCCGAGCCCACAGCCCCTGCAGAACAAGCATTTGTACCGGTGGTCACAGGGCGCAAATTGCAAGAAACCCTGCGCCAGTTGCGCGATGCATGGAAACAAACCGACCAAGGTGGCCAACCCAACCATGCGCTGTGGAAGCGTTTTGACCAAGCCTGTAATCGGGCCTATCCGTTTGTCCAGGAATGGCTGGAAAAAGCCAAGGCCGAATCGCAAGCACACCGCGAACAACGCTTGGCATTGTTGGCTGAAGTCGCCGCTTGGACACAAGCCCATGTGGGCAACACCGACTGGAAAAAACAAGCGCGTGAATTGCACCAGTTCTCGGAACGTTGGCGCAACAGCGGCCATTTGAGCGAAAAAACGTTTGCGGAATTGCAAGTTCAATGGAAAGCCGCGATGTCCAGCGCGCATGCCGCATTGGAGAAGGCACAGGCCGAAAGCATCGCCAAGCGCCGCGCCATGATCGAAGAAGCCAAACAGTTGGCCAGTGCCGCCGTGCTCAAAATCGACGCGGTCAAGTCACTGCAACAGCGCTGGCAAGCCGAATCGCAGGCAGTTGCACTGGAGCGCAAATTGGCCCAAAAGCTGTGGGATGCATTTCGACAGCCTTTGGATGAAGCGTTTCAACGCAAGACTCAAGACCGCAGCCACCAAGCACAGGCGTTGTCGGCCCATGACCAAGCCGTGTTGGAGGCCTCTCAAGCCTTGGAGAAAGCGATTACGCAGGGAGATGCTTCGGTCATTCGCCAAGCCATGCAGCGTTTGAACGAAGTGGTGACAGCCCAGCCTGCGTCTGCGGCGGCAGCGCCATCTGAAACACCTGTGGCCGCAGATGCAGCGGTGTCCAACGAGACACCGGTGACTGAAGAACAAGCCACTGACCCCGAAACGCCCGAGCCAAACACAGCAGCGCCCAAGCCAGCGGTACCCGCCAAAAAAGTGGTGGCTGTTCGCGGAGACGATCGACCCGGACAGAAGAAAACCGAACCCATGGTTGCAGGGCGTTTTGGCGACAAGCCGGGTGCGCGACGCAACGATCGCGACGCACCTGCACGCCGCTCTGACCGAGATGCACCGCGCTCACGCGACGCATTCGCCGAACGCGGCCCTCGTCTCGGTGACGCTGCTTACCGCGCCCAGCGCCATGCCGTTGAGCAGGCTGAAGCAGCCTTGAAAAAATTGGCCATGCAAGCCCATGGAGAAGTGTTGGTGCATGTCATGACGGCTTGGCAACACCGACAAGCGGATCAAGTACCGGCTGCCAAAGAACTCGGTCAACGCATCACAGCAGCGCAACGACAAGATTGGATTCAAGCCATCAAGGCAGAAGCCAAAGGCGATCCGGCTACTTCACTGTTGCGCTTGGAAATGGCTGCGGAAGTGAGTACACCTGCAGACCACCAAGCAGACCGACGGGCGCTTCAATTGCAGTTGTTGACCAAGCGGCACGAAGCACCGCCCGCGCAAACTTGGGCTCAAGACGTGGCTGTTGTCCTGCAAGCCACTTACACGCCAGAGGCAGCACAGCGCTTGCAAAACGTGCTCAGGGTATTGCTCAGGCGTTGACAGGGTCAGTCAATGCGTGCCGTGAAAACCCATGGCCGCGTTGCCACAGCAGTGACTGCAAGCGCGGCGGGCTCGCTAAAGCATCCCAATCGCTCAACACAATCCGCTCATAGGGGGGTGTCATGAGGTGGTCTTGCGGCAGGTGTGTGTGTCCATGGATCAACACCGACGCACCGCAAGCCTTGAGCCATTGCACACAAGCGCCTTCGTCCACATCTGCCCAGCTTTCCATCATGGTTTTATTGGCCAGACTGTGTGCTTTCAATGTCTTGGCCAGTTCCATGCGGTCTTGCAAACTGCTGGCGTTCAACTGCTCCAGGCTGTGCGGGGAACGAATGGTTTTGCGGTAAGTCTGGTAAGCGGTGTCAGACAAGCACAGCGCATCGCCGTGGCTGACCAACCATGGTTGGTTGTCGGCTTGCACCAAACACGGGTCGCTGATGGCAGTCATGCCGGCAGCTTCGCAGGCCGTTGCGCCGAACAAGAAATCGCGGTTGCCCACCAACCAGTAAATGGGCTGGGTTTGGCTCAAGCGGTGAAGCCGCGCAAGGCAATCGCGTTCAAATACTGCTGGCGGGTGTTGCAATATGTCGTCGCCCAACCATACGTCGAACAAATCACCCAAGATGAACAACGCATCGGCATTCAGGGTGTGTAAATGCTGCGCCCATGCGTGAAAAGTGGCGGGCTCGTTCGCCTGTAAATGCACATCTGACAAAAACGCGATACGCTGGCAATGGCGCAAGTCCAGCGTGGTGAGCGTTGCGGGCAAGGGCGCCGCCAATGCGTCCTCATCAGACATACGCAGACAGAATCAAAGTAGCACGGCCTTGGTGATCAGCACATCGTCCTTGGGCACGTCGTCATGAAAGCCACGGCGACCTGTGGGCACTTGCGTGATGGCATCCACCACCTCGGTACCTGAGATGACTTTGCCAAAAACCGCATAGCCCCAGCCCGATGGGGTGGGTGAAGAGTGGTTGAGGAAATCGTTGTCTTTGACGTTGATGAAAAATTGGGCAGTGGCTGAATGCGGGTCACTGGTACGCGCCATGGCAACCGTGTAGCAGTCGTTGGTCAAGCCATTGTTGGCTTCATTTTCTAACTTGGTGCCCACTTTCTTTTCTTTCAGACCTGGCCCCATGCCGCCGCCTTGCACCATGAAGCCGGGTATCACGCGGTGAAAAATCGTGTCGTCGTAATGGCCTTTTTCAACATAGCTGATGAAATTGGCAACGGTTTTGGGGGCTTTGTCTGCGTCAAGTTCTAGCGTGATGACGCCGTGGTCTTGGATATGCAATTCGACTTGGGGATGGGACATGGTTATTTCACTATGGTTGCAGATTGGATAACGACAGGGGTCTGGGGGACATCGGTCGGGAAAGGGCCGCCTGGGCCGGTGGGCATGGCTTTGATGCGGTTGACCACCTCCATGCCGGAGACAACTTTGCCGAACGCCACGTAACCCCAGCCTTGGGAGGTAGGCGCTTGGTGGTCCAGAAAATCGTTGTCTTTGACGTTGATGAAAAACTGTGCGGTGGCTGAATGTGGGTTGTTGGTGCGGGCCATCGAGAGCGTGCCAACGGTGTTGCGCAAACCGCCATTGGCTTTGGCTTCAGCGCCTTCGTGCTTGATGGGCGCGCGTGTGTTTTTTTCGTTGTATTTGCTGTCGTAACCGCCACCTTGGATCATGAAATTGTTGATGACGCGGTGAAACAAAGTCCCGTTGTAGTGGCCATCACGCACATAGCCTAAAAAGTTTTCTACAGTTTTGGGCGTTTTGTCGGGGTACAACTCCACCACGAATTCGCCAGCGCTGGTGACAAATTTGACTTGCGGGCTGGGAGACTGAGCCTGCGCAGTCAACACAAGGCACATCAGAAAACTGATGGCGAGACGGTGGAGGGTTTGCATCATGGTGGATTCAAGGTAAGTTGAAGTGCTGGTTGAAGGGCCGTGGTCTTTTGCTTGAGAGATTTGTCCGCACCGCGCAAACGTATGGCTTTGTCGTATGAACGTTGTGCAAGATGCATCAGTATGTCCCCCAAATTTTCATGGGCGATGGCGTAATCAGGGTTGTTTCGCAGTGCGTTTTCAAAGGCTTGACGGGCTTCATCCATACGCCCTTGGGCGGCCAGCATCACCCCCAGGTTGTTTTGCACTTCTGCCAACTCTGGGTATTCGCGTGAAAGCTCTAAATACGTGTCGAACGCTTCGTCATTGCGTTTGAGTTGTTCCAATAAGCGAGCGCGCCAAAAGCGCATTTGCGGGTCACGCGGTTGTTCTTGCAAATATTCTTCGGTGATCCAGAGTGCATTGTTCCAGTCACGCCGCATCATGCTTTTTTGCACTTCATCATGCGGCGTGCCTTTGTAAGTTTGTTGCGTGACAGTTTGCGCTTGCACACTTGTCGCACCCACCAGCACGAAGACACAGAGCAAAAACAGTTTGCTTCCTGACACCCAAGTCATGCTGTTTGCTGGAAAGAAATGCAGGAAAAGTGGCATGGATTTAAAAGTTAACAGCACCTGTCAAAAAGAAGCAAACCAGAGGACCTCGCTATACTGAAGGCATTGTAGTAGAGTGACATTACGCACTTTTAGAGTGCAAATACCTCCCGATTCAACCAACATGGCCCTTCGAATTTTCAACACGCTCGCGCGTGAGTTGCAGGTTTTCGAACCACTCACGCCAGGCCATGTGCGCATGTATGTGTGCGGCATGACGGTGTATGACTTTTGTCATATGGGCCATGCGCGTTCGATGGTGGCGTTCGATGTGGTGCAGCGCTGGCTCAAGCAATCGGGTCTGCAAGTGACTTATGTGCGCAATATCACCGACATAGACGACAAGATCATCCGGCGTGCCACAGAAAACGGTGAAACCATTCGCGCATTGACAGACCGCATGGTGCAGGCGTTGCACCAAGACGCCGATGCATTGGGCATAGAGCGTCCACAGGCCGAACCGCGTGCGACCGACCATGTCAGCGGCATGCTGGGCTTGATCGCCAAGCTTGAACAAAAAGGTTTGGCCTACCGCAGTACCAACGGCGACGTCAATTTCGCGGTTCGCAAATTTCCCGGCTATGGCAAGTTGTCCGGCAAGTCGCTTGATGAATTGCATGCTGGTGAACGTGTCGCCGTGCTCGATGGCAAAGAAGACCCGCTCGATTTTGTGTTGTGGAAAACTGCCAAAGCAGAGGAACCTGCAGACGTGAAATGGGACAGCGAATTTGGCAGCGGCCGACCCGGTTGGCACATTGAATGTTCAGCCATGGCATGCAGCTTATTGGGCGAATCTTTTGACATCCACGGTGGCGGCGCAGATTTGCAGTTTCCTCACCATGAGAACGAAATTGCACAAAGCGAAGGTGCTCACGGTGTGCCCATGGCCCGTTTTTGGATTCACAACGGCTTTATCAATGTGGACAACGTCAAGATGTCCAAAAGCCTGGGCAATTTTTTCACCATACGCGATGTGTTTCAGCGCTACCGCCCAGAAGAAGTGCGGTTTTTCGTGGTTCGCAGCCACTACCGCAGCCCTTTGAATTTCAGTGACCAACATTTGGACGATGCCAAGGCTTCGCTCAAGCGTTTGTATACCGCTTTGCAAGCGGTGCCGCCGCAAGCTTTGACTATCGACTGGAATCAACCGCAAGCCGCGCGCTTCAAAGCAGCCATGGACGAAGATTTCGGCACCCCCGAAGCAGTGGCGGTGTTGTTTGATTTGGCGGCAGAAGTCAACCGCACGCAGTCGGTGCAAGCCAGCAGTTTGCTCAAAGCATTGGGCGGCGTGCTGGGCTTGTTGCAAGCCGATCCGCTGGCTTTTTTGCAAACCAGCCATGCAGACGCCAACAATGGCGACACGGCACAAATAGAAGCGCTGATTGTTGAGCGTGCCACGGCCAAAGCCGCGCGCGACTTTGCCCGTGCCGATCAGATTCGCCAGCAACTCACAGACATGGGTGTGGTGCTCAAAGACTCTGCCCAAGGCACGCAAT
>JALRAA010000049.1 GCA_023262645.1 Burkholderiaceae bacterium | reverse complement strand
GCGACAAGACAGTTCAAATACCGAAGCCCGCTACAAACCATCAACCGGCGAACGCAACGCTGAACCATCACGGGTTGCACCTCTAAAAAAGAAATCAACCGTACAAAAACTGTTTGTGCTTGACACCAACGTCTTGATGCACGACCCCATGTGTTTGTTTCGGTTCGAAGAGCACGACATATTTCTTCCCATGATCGTTTTGGAAGAACTCGATAGCCACAAAAAGGGCATGACCGAAGTGGCGCGCAATGCCCGCCAAACCAGTCGCACACTTGACGCATTGGTTGGGGTGAGTAATTCCGACATTTCCAAAGGTATAGAACTCTCTGCAACTGGTAACAAAGAAGTGGGAGGAAAGCTTTTCTTCCAAACCATTCCTTTGTCTTACGAACTCCCCACCAGTCTGCCACAGGGTAAAGCTGATAACCAAATTTTGGGAGTGGTCAAAGCGCTTGGCGATGTATACCCCAAACGGCAAGTCGTTTTGGTCAGCAAAGACATCAATATGCGAGTCAAAGCCCGCGCATTGGGCTTACACGCAGAGGACTACCAAAACGACAAGACCCTCGAAGACGGCGATCTCTTGTATTCAGGCGCATTGGCGTTGTCACCTGATTTTTGGTCCAAGCAAGCGACAACGGTCGAAAGTTGGCAAAGCGCTGGTCACACCTACTACCGCATCAGCGGGTCCGTGGTTGCCAACATGCACATCAACCAATTTGTTTACTTTGAATCGCCCGGCGAACCCAGCTTATACGCCCGAGTCACAGAAATTCGTGGCAAGTCAGCCGTTTTCAAAACCCTCAAAGACTACAGTCACTTAAAAAATGCAGCATGGGGCATCACCACCCGCAACAGGGAACAAAACTTTGCCCTCAACATGCTCATGGATCCCGACGTAGATTTCGTCACACTGACCGGCACTGCGGGCACAGGTAAAACCTTATTGGCTCTGGCCGCTGGTTTGGTGCAAGTGCTCGATGAGCGTCGCTATACAGAAATCATCATGACGCGAGCAACTGTCAGTGTGGGTGAAGACATTGGTTTCTTACCCGGCACAGAGGAAGAAAAAATGGGGCCTTGGATGGGCGCTCTGGATGACAATTTAGAAGTGCTTGGCAAAACCGATACCAGCGCTGGCGAATGGGGACGGGCCGCTACCAATGAATTGATCAAAAGCAAGATCAAAATCAAGAGTTTGAATTTCATGCGTGGCCGGACTTTTTTAAACAAATTTGTGATCATTGATGAGGCGCAAAATTTAACGCCCAAACAAATGAAAACGCTGATCACACGCGCTGGCCCCGGAACCAAAATCATTTGCATGGGCAACATTGCCCAAATCGACACGCCCTACCTGACTGAAGGGTCCTCAGGACTCACTTTCGCAGTCGACCGATTCAAAGGTTGGCCACACGGCGGGCACATCACCCTCGCCAGGGGCGAACGCTCAAGATTGGCTGATTTCGCCAGCGAAGTTTTATAGCCCTCAATAGTCAGAGCTCATACCCGCATACGATTCAAATTTCGTGATGGGCTTGAGGAATGTCAGCTTGACCGTTCCCGTGGGGCCGTTTCGTTGCTTGCCAATGATGATTTCTGCCACCCCTGGTTCCTTAGAGTCTTTGTTGTAGTAATCATCACGGTAGATGAACATGATCACATCGGCATCTTGTTCAATCGCGCCCGACTCACGCAAATCGCTCATCATGGGACGCTTGTCTGTTCTTTGTTCCACACCCCGGTTGAGCTGAGACAACGCGATCACTGGGCATTGCAATTCTTTGGCCAGCATTTTCAAGCCACGTGAAATTTCACCCAATTCTGTGGCGCGGTTATCTCCATCAGCACCGCTGCTGCCGCTCATCAATTGCAAATAATCCACCACGACCAACCCCAACTTGCCGCAAGTGCGCGCCAATCGTCTGGCGCTGGCGCGCAACTCAGAGGGAGTCAATCCCGGTGTTTCGTCGATCGATAAGGAGACATTGCGCAATCTTTCAACAGCCTCTGTCAAACGCGGCCATTCTTCGTCCAATAATTTGCCGGTTCGCAAACGGGTTTGGTCAATTCGACCAATCGATCCAACGATACGAATCGCCAGTTGAGATGCACCCATCTCCATAGAAAAAACAGCCACAGGCAGGCCTTCGTTCAGCGCCACGTTTTCAGCGATATTGATGGCAAGCGCCGTCTTACCCATCGACGGTCTTGCGGCAAGCACAATCAAATCACCCGCTTGCATGCCTGATGTCATTCGGTCTAAATCGAAAAAACCTGTAGGCACACCAGTGATGTCATTGGGGTTTTGCGACATCTCTTCCACGCGGTCCAACAACTGAACCACCAAGTTGCCCATGGTTTGAAAGCCTTGGCGCATGCGCGAGCCTTCTTCGCCAATATTGAAGATTTTTTGCTCTGCTTCATCCAAGATATGCGGCACCGGTCTGCCATTGGTGTTCATGGCGGATGTCGCAATTTCATCGCTGACGCTCACCAGTTTTCTCAGTATGGAGCGCTCTCGGACGATTTCTGCATACCTTCTGATATTGGCTGAACTGGGTACGTACTGCGCGAGCGAATTCAAAAACGCCAAGCCACCCACTTCGTCGGCTTTGCCTTGGCTTTGCAAATGTTCAAAAACAGTGATCACATCTGCAGCACGGTTGCCATTGATGAGCGTGCTGACGGATGAAAAAATCAGCCGATGCTCGTACCTGTAAAAATCACCTTCGCTGAGAACGTCACCAATCTTGTCCCAGGCCGAGTTGTCGAGCAATAAGCCCCCAAGCACGCTCGATTCGGCCTCTACGGAATTGGGTGGAATTCGCAACTGTGCAATTTGACGGTCCATCGTTGGAGATGACTCTTCAAATTCCGGAAAGACGACAGACATATTGATCCTCTAAAACACAAATAGTATTGAAAGCTACGCCATTTGTCATTGAATAAGTGTGTGGAAAACAAGCGTGAATAGGGATGTGAAGTTGTGCATAACTGGCAAAAAAAAACCGCCCCGAGGAGCGGTTTTTGAATAATTAACCCAAAATCATGCAGACTCGCCGTACACAGCCACTTGGATATCTACCAACACGTCTGTGTGCAAAGACACTGACACCGGTGAATCGCCCACGGTTTTGATCGGGCCCTTGGGCATGCGAATTTGCGACTTGGTCACTTCGTAGCCCATTTTGTTCAATTCTTCCGCAATGTCAAAGTTTGTGACAGAGCCAAACAAACGTCCATCAACACCTGCTTTTTGTGTGAGCTTGACGGTCGTGCCTTGAAGCTTCTCGCCTTGTGCTTGTGCGGCAACCAATTTTTCATGGGCTGCTTTTTCCAACTCGGCACGGCGTGCTTCGAATTCTTTGATAGCTTCACCGGTTGCACGACGCGCTTGACCTGAAGGAATCAAAAAGTTGCGGGCATAACCGTCTTTGACTTTGACGACCTCACCGAGATTGCCGAGATTGACGACTTTTTCAAGAAGAATAATTTGCATGTTGCGCTCCTTAGATTTTGTGCTGATCGGTGTATGGCAGCATGGCCAAGAATCGCGCACGCTTGATGGCCGTGTTCAATTGGCGCTGGTAAATAGCGCGCGTACCGGTCAGGCGCGCTGGAATGATTTTTCCATTTTCAGCAATGAAGTCACGCAGCGTATCAATGTCTTTGTAGTCGATTTCTTCGACACCAGTCACTGTGAAACGACAAAATCTTTTGCGCTTGAACAGCAAAGATTGCGTGTTGCGCTTGGGGCGCTTGTCTTTATTGAATTTTTTAAAAGTGGCCATGTGGGGCTCCTAAGAAACAGTTTGGTATGAATGAATATGAAAAATGACTGATTTGGAATTTGCGCCAGATGCCAAGAATCCTGAAAACAAAAGAGGGGTATGTAAGGGCTGTCTGATCAGTTTTTCAGCCAAGATGCCAACGGCTTTTGACTTCAAACTTAAATGGACTTTTCTAACGATACCGGCTTCTTCAATGTCAGATTCGTGAATCAATCTGCATTCCACAACAGGCAATCCTGATGGGGTGTAGCGCATAGGTGAAATTTCTTCAACATGCGCCATCAGATCAACACGATTCACATCTGGTCAACAAATCAGGCTTGGAATTCTGTGTGCTGGGTTTTGCGGGCTTCTTCACGCTCAACCGTTTTCATCATCAGTGAAGGGGTGGTTTCAGCTTTTTTCTTCAACACAGTCAAATGCCGCAGCACTGCATCGTTGAATTTAAAGGCATGCTCCAATTCAGCCATGACTTCTTGATTGGCTTCAATATTCAAACATAGGTAATGTGCCTTGGCCAGTTTGTTGATCATGTAGGTCAACTGGCGTCTTCCCCAATCTTCCAAACGATGTACTTTGCCGCCACCGTTGGTGATCAGGCCTATGTACCTTTCGAGCATGGCAGGAACCTGCTCGCTTTGGTCGGGGTGTATCAAAAGAACTATTTCGTAATGACGCATGAAATCTCCTTGTGGATGTAGCCGCCCACAGCGTCTTCAGTGGTGCGGCAAGGGTGAAAAGCCTTACATTCTAATCAATTTTTCATCGATCGACCTGAATTTAATGGGCCAAGGCCTGCCAAGTGGCGATCACACTGTCGGGATTAAGAGAAATGGATTCAATTCCTTTTTCAACCAACCACTTTGCAAAATCCAAATGATCGCTTGGCCCTTGACCGCAGATGCCGACATATTTTTGTTGCTTTTGGCATGCCTCGATGGCTTTGAGCAAAAGTATCTTGACAGCAGGATCTCTTTCATCGAAGTCGGCTGCCAACAAAGGCATTCCGGAATCGCGATCCAGACCCAAAGTGAGCTGAGTCAAATCGTTAGATCCGATAGAGAAACCATCAAAATGCTCTAGGAAGTCGTCAGCCAGCAAAGCATTGCTGGGAACTTCACACATCATGATCAATTTCAGACCGTTGTCCCCCCTGGACAGGCCGTGCTGGGACAGCAACTCGACCACACGTTTGGCTTGTCCCACGGTTCTGACAAAAGGCACCATGATTTGCACATTGGTCAATCCCATGTCGTCTCTGACTCTGCGCAATGCTTGGCATTCCATGGCAAAAGCTTGTTGAAAATCCGCGCTCAAATAGCGGGCTGCGCCTCGAAAACCCAGCATCGGATTTTCTTCTTCAGGTTCATAGCGGCTGCCGCCGATCAATTTTCTGTATTCGTTCGATTTGAAATCAGACAACCTGACGATGACAGGCTTTGGCCAAAAAGCAGCTGCAATCGTCGCCACACCTTCAGTGACCTTGTCCACAAAAAATGCCTTGGGGGAAGCATGGCCGCGCGCGACAGACTCCACCGCTTTTTTGAGTTCCAAATCGATATTCGGGTATTCCAATATGGCTTTGGGGTGAACGCCAATGTTGTTGTTGATGATGAATTCCAATCGGGCAAGACCTACACCTGCATTGGGAAGTTGCGCAAAATCAAATGCCATGCTCGGGTTACCGATGTTCATCATGATCTTGGTAGAAATCTCAGGCATCGCGCCTTGCTTGACTTCAAAAATCTCGGTTTCTAAAAGTCCATCGTAAATAAAACCAGTATCGCCCTCAGCGCAACTGACCGTCACCAAACTGTCAGGTTGCAAAACATCGGTAGCGTTGCCACATCCCACCACGGCAGGTATGCCAAGTTCACGTGCGATGATGGCCGCATGGCAGGTTCTGCCGCCACGGTTGGTCACGATGGCACTGGCCTTTTTCATGACAGGTTCCCAATTCGGATCGGTCATGTCAGTGACCAAAATATCGCCGGGCATCACTGTGTCCATTTGAGAAATGTGGCTCACCAACCGCACTGGCCCAGTTCCTATTTTTTGTCCAATCGCCCTTCCCTCAGCAAGCACTGTGCTCTTATTTTTTAGCTTGTATTTGTGCTCTGCTTTGCCCTTCGATTGGCTCTTCACTGTTTCAGGGCGAGCTTGCAATATGTACAGCTTGCCGTCCAAGCCGTCTTTTCCCCACTCAATATCCATGGGATGGCCATAGTGGGCTTCAATGACCAAGGCATATTCAGCCAATTGACAGATTTCTTCGTCTGTCAACGAATAACGGTTTCGCAACTCGGATGGCACATCCTCGGTCACCACCAATTTGCCAGATTGCTTTCTTTCCGCGTCACTGGCAAATTTCATTTGGATCAATTTAGACCCAAGGCTTCTGCGAACAATGGCTTTTTTACCAGCTCGCAACATGGGCTTGTGGACATAAAACTCATCTGGGTTGACGGCGCCTTGCACCACCGTTTCTCCCAAACCATAACTGGAAGTAATGAACACCACATCGTTAAAGCCAGACTCCGTGTCGATGGTGAACATCACACCTGATGTCGCCAAGTCTGAGCGGACCATTTTTTGTACACCTGCAGACAGCGCCACTTCAGCGTGAACAAATCCTTTGTGAACACGATAACTGATCGCTCTGTCGTTGTACAACGACGCGAAAACTTCCTTGATTTTGTGAAGAATATCTTCGATGCCTTGTACGTTCAAAAAACTTTCTTGTTGACCGGCAAAAGAAGCATCTGGCAAATCCTCCGCCGTGGCAGAAGACCTGACTGCATAGGATCCTGCATGAGCACCCGCATCTAACTTTTGGAAAGCTTGGCGTATTTCGTGTTCCAAATCCTGCGGGAACGTTTGGTCCATGATCCATGATCGGATGGCAGTGCCTGTAGCGGTCAGTGCATTGATATTTTCAGAATCCAAATGTTTGAGCGCTTCGTTAATGCGCTGGTCTAAATTTCCCTGTTTCAGAAACACACGAAAAGCATGTGCTGTGGTGGCAAAGCCTGTAGGAACAGTTACCCCTGCAGGCAGTTGTGAAATCATTTCTCCTAGGCTGGCATTTTTTCCACCCACCGAGTCCACATCGGACATTCGCAGGTTTTCAAATGGCACCACCAGTGCCGTTGGATTGAACAAAACAGACATGAAAGTACTCCAAAAGTTAAAAGCGTTTCGCGCTGAAGGTTTGTAGGTGAAACCTCAACGGACATGCGTATAGGCCTTGAGAAAATTAAACGAATTTCATTCCAATGGCAGCGCATGATTTAATCCTGTGTTGGTATTTTAAAGCTTGCAACCATCCACCTTCCCAGAGTTTTTTATGCAAACCCGAACCGTTTTTTTTGTCTCCGATGGAACAGGCATCACAGCAGAGACATTTGGCAACGCCATATTGGCCCAGTTTGAAATCCAAGCCAAACACATTCGACTTCCATTCATTGATACCGAGGAAAAAGCACACCATGCGGTTGAACAGATTAACCATGCTGCCGATAAAGAAGGCTTAAAACCGATTGTGTTCACCACGCTGGCAAAAGATGAATTGCTGGAAATCCTCACCACGGGCACCAATGCACTGCTCATGGACATGTTCAGTACTTTTGTCAAACCGTTGGAAGTCGAATTGGGCATCAAATCTAACCACCGTATCGGTCGTTTCTCAGACATCAGCAAAAGCAAGGCCTACCACGACAGAATTGAAGCCATCAATTTCAGCTTGGCGCATGATGACGGCCAAAAAAATACCGACCTGGAAAAATCGGATGTGATTTTGGTGGGCGTGAGCCGAAGTGGCAAAACACCCACCAGCCTTTATTTGGCGATGCAGTACGGCCTGAAAGCTTCCAACTATCCATTGATCCCCGAAGACTTTGAAAGGCAACAATTACCACCTGCCTTGCGGCCTCACTTGAGCAAAATTTTTGGTTTATCGATTTCTGCGGATAGGCTGAGTGAAATACGCAACGAACGCAGACCCCATTCAAAATACGCAAATTTGGAAAATTGTCAGCAAGAAGTGTCAGCCGCCGAAACGATGATGCGTATGCATGGCATTCGTTGGTTATCTACCACCACCAAAAGCATCGAAGAAATTGCAACCACCATCATTCAAGAAATCAAGCCAGAAAGATTGACGTATTGATTTTTTTATAAACCCAATGCCGCAATGCCCGCTTTTGCAATTTGTGCGTCCTCGGTGGATTTAACGCCACTGACGCCCACGGCTCCGATCACCTGTCCGTCTTTAACAATCGGTACCCCGCCTTCGAGCATGCCCTGGATCAACGGTGCGCTTAAAAAGGAATAACGTCCGCCGTTGATGATGTCTTCATAGACCTTGGATTCGCGCCGCCCCAAAGCAGCAGTTTGTGCTTTGGCCGGGGCGATGTGGGCCGAAATAGGGGCAGCGCCGTCCAGTCGCTGAAGCCACACCAAGTGCCCACCATCGTCCACGATGGCGATGCATACAGCCCAGTTATGTTTGGTGGCTTCGAGCTCCGCCGCTTTTGCGAT
>JALRAA010000499.1 GCA_023262645.1 Burkholderiaceae bacterium | reverse complement strand
AAGGGCCGAGTCACACGGATTTTCGGGGCCCCACGCAAATATTACCGTACTGTAATATTTGCCTTACACTCTAAATTTCGTGCGTCACACGCACACCAAATTATGCTGTTATTACAATTCTCTATTGTTAAAATTTTAGTGCATCACACGGGCAGTCTGGCTGTATTTTTTTTTCTGGCTCGGTTGGACACGCTTGATTGGGTGTTCTCAGACCACATTCACCCACTGGTGCTATGAGTAATAGTAGAGTTAGCTAACTAAGTGAGTATATTATCATTTATTTTTATCTAAATTTGACATTCCTTTTCTTCCAATGATGCTTCAAGAGCTTGCCTCAACTCTCCTTCAATCATTAGTTCTGTTTCATGTTTAAAACTGTTGCGCCAAAGCCCCAACGGTTGAGACAAGAATTCTTGCTATACACGTAGCGGCGAAGGAAAATCGGAAACAATGGATAACTTGGACGATGACAAAGGGAATCATTTCAGGCAAAATTCCAAATACAAGCGTCAAATTTAGTGTTAGGGATTTTGCCGGCCAGCATGTCTATCACGTGAGTGAATAAATAGTAAGGTTATTTCATGTATTTTTCCAAGATGCTTCAACATGAAATGTAAAGGCAACTCACGAGCTTTTCTTCTTTCCAAGGGCCCTTAATGTACTTGTTTGGGACATGGGGGCTAATAATCCGCTCGCTGAGAGACCAGCGAACATTGATTGGGAAGATAATGAAGTTCCATTTGCACGGATAGATTCAGGTTATCTTATTGTGCAAGCAGACCGTGCTCTA
>JALRAA010000498.1 GCA_023262645.1 Burkholderiaceae bacterium | reverse complement strand
AATCAATTGATAAATATGCGAATCTCCGTACAACAACACTTTATTTGCAGATGTGTCTTCTCCCACCACACACACATCATTCATGAAATCGCAGCCGTCTAGGACCGCACTCGCGTATACGTTTCCGTAGCTTTCACGAGCCTGGGTTTTCGTGATATCAAGTCCGAACAGCATCAATGATGGAATCATCACCATTGCAATACCGGCAACAACTTTTGTTTTGGTTCTTCCTGTTCGCAATTTTCGAAATGGCTGCTCAATAAAGCGATAGGAAAATGCTGCGGGAAGCATCGAAACCACGACCAATATGGATTTATCTACTGACGAATCTGGCCTCATGAGGTCTAACGAAACTGAGACACCGATCCAATGCCATAGGTAAATGGAGTACGAGCTATTTCCGATTGCTTGAAACAACCGAATTCCGAAGAATCTCTGAATGTCAAGTTTCGAACCTGAAAGTGAAAAAATCAGCAGCCCCGTTGCCAGAGCGGTTAACGCACAAGCACCTATCTGTGATCCATTGCCATCAACCCTCGTCACTAAAACGTAAACAATGACCAGAACGGAAAACACCGACAACACAGTTCGAATTGTGGAGCCAAAATACTTTTTCCCTCGTTCGTATCGCAATACTGCAATCGCGACAAGCAACCCTAAGAAAAACTCCCAAGCTCTGGTGAACGGAGAATAAAACAGAAATTCCTGTCGGAAATTCGGTGTAAACCAACCGAATTGTTCATTGCTTGCCCCGTACATTGTGAACGCTGAGGCCAAACCAAGAACGACAAATC
>JALRAA010000497.1 GCA_023262645.1 Burkholderiaceae bacterium | reverse complement strand
CAAGTACGCGAACATCTACGCCGTAATCTTGCAAGATATTGCAGAATGCAGCGATCGGACCGTTGCCTTGACCAGAAAGTTCTTTCATTTCGCCACGATCAAGAATATTTACAGTTAAGTGAACATCTTGATCAAGAACTGAAGTTTGAGAAAGTCCCTTAAGACGGAAGCGTCCCCAAGGCGCACTATCGGTTGGCAGGTATTCATCTTCGAAGATATGCCACAAAGCATCTGCGGTTATTTCGCCACCTTCAGCATCGGTCTTGGTTTGAACCACGCGACTAAATTCAATTTGATGGCGGCGTGGTAGATCAAGATGATGTTCGTTCTTCATCAAGTAAGCAACGCCGCCCTTGCCAGATTGCGAGTTAACGCGAATAACGGCTTCGTACGAACGCCCAATATCTTTTGGATCGATCGGTAGATATGGAATTGCCCAAGTGAATTGGTCTTTATCAACGCCAGCAGCTTTGGCATCTTTTTCGAGGTGCTCAAAGCCCTTCTTAATTGCATCTTGGTGGGACGCGAAGTTGGTTGGCATATTCAACGGTACGACGAATCTCATCAATATTTGAGAAGTTGATCATCGGATCGATGCCATGTGAAACCAAGTTCATGCCAAGAGTTACTAAACAAACGTTTCCGGTGCGCTCACCATTTCCAAAGAGCGTGCCTTCAATGCGATCGACGCCGGCTAAGTAACCAAGTTCGGCCGCAGCAACACCGGTGCCACGATCGTTATGTGGATGAAGTGAAACAATTACGCTCTCGCGATTTTCTAGGTTGCGACACATC
>JALRAA010000496.1 GCA_023262645.1 Burkholderiaceae bacterium | reverse complement strand
CTATGCCCGACTGCATGCAAAAGCTTAAGGCTTCAGGACTGCTTGAGAACGTATTGAGAGCGGCCGAGACAAAGCCCTTGTTGGGCGTTTGTATTGGCGAGCAAATGCTCTTTGAACGCAGCGAGGAAGGCCCTAGTGAAGGACTCGGGCTTTTGCCCGGTGCTGTGCTGCGCTTTGGAGCCATGTCTGGACTAAAGATCCCGCACATGGGCTGGAATCGTGTTTGGCCAAGTGAAAGCTTTATCGGGCATCCGTTATGGCAGGGCATTGAAGCAGGCAGCTATTTTTATTTTGTTCACAGCTACTATGTCCAAGCGTCTGATTCTTCCCACATTGCCGCATCGACTGAATATGGCATTCGCTTCACTTCGGCGGTTTCGAGCCATAATATTTTTGCAACCCAGTTTCACCCGGAAAAAAGCGCCGAGCACGGCTTGCGCCTTTATGAAAACTTTGTTCGCTGGGACCCCTGACCTTTTCTCCAAACGACTATGTTGCTGATACCTGCTATCGACCTTAAGGACGGTCGTTGCGTGCGCTTGCGTCAAGGCGATATGAACGACGCAACCGTGTTTTCCAACGACCCCGCGGCTATGGCCCGACATTGGATAGATGCCGGTGCTGAACGCCTGCACTTGGTCGACTTAAACGGCGCAGTCGCCGGTAAGCCGGTCAACGAAGCTGCCATTCGGAGCATTGTGCGGGCTGTTGACGATCAAATCCCCATTCAACTCGGTGGGGGCATTCGCGATCTCGACACGATTGAGCGTTACGTTGATGGCGGCATCAGCTACGTCA
>JALRAA010000495.1 GCA_023262645.1 Burkholderiaceae bacterium | reverse complement strand
GTTCCAGTCGGACCAACCTCAAAGGTGTTTTTGCTTGCGGAGACCTCGTTGATTTCACCTATCGACAAGCGATTACTGCCGCCGGATCAGGATGTCAGGCCGCTCTTGATGCTGAGCGATTCTTGGCCGGCCACTAGAGTTCCGATTTGGAATTGAAGAGAACCAGTAGATACAAGGGAGAAGAAAGTCGATGGCAACAGAGAAGGTAACGGCAGCCAATTTCGCCGATGTAGTTCTGAAAAGTCCAACCCCGGTCTTGGTTGATTTTTGGGCTGAGTGGTGCGGCCCTTGCCGGGCTGTAGGCCCGATCTTGGAGGAGATCTCCAATGAACACGGTAGCAAGATCAAAATCGTCAAGCTCAATACTGATGAAGAGGGCGCAATCGCGATGAAATATGGAATCAACTCGATTCCCACGATGAATGTCTTTGTTGGAGGCCAGGTCGTGAAGAGCATCGTTGGTGCTAAACCAAAACCAGCGTTGTTACGCGATCTCGCTGAATACATCAACTAATGATCAAGCCCGGCGATCGCGGGGATCTGGTCACTGTTGTGACCAATACTCTCCATCGCCTCGGTTTGTTGTCTGCCCCAACCTCTGAATTCGATAGCGCCACGCAAGGTGCGGTCCGTGCATTCCAACAGGAGCGCGGACTAACGGTTACAGGTGAAGTCGACACTGCAACAGAACGTGCATTAGAGGAGGCGCGTTGGAAACTTGGTGATCGCTCCCTTTCTCTCACCTCTCCCATGATGCGCGGTGATGATGTAGCAACACTCCAGAGTCGCCTGGTCGATATGGG
>JALRAA010000494.1 GCA_023262645.1 Burkholderiaceae bacterium | reverse complement strand
TATTCAAGCCGCCTAAGATTCACGCACTTTCAAATCAAAGGTTGATCCTATGTGCGGCATTGTTGGTGCAGTTTCCGATCGAAACATCGTTCCCATCTTGGTTCAGGGCTTGCAGCGCCTCGAATACCGTGGCTACGACTCTTGCGGGGTGGCCATTCACGAAGCCAGCCTGAAGCGCGGCCTAGGCGGCTTAAAACGTGCGCGAAGCACCTCTCGAGTGGCCGAGTTGATGGACCAGATTCAAACTGACCATTTGGAAAGCGGCACCGGCATTGCCCACACACGCTGGGCCACACACGGCGCACCTGCAGTGCACAACGCGCACCCTCACTTCAGCTCAGGCCCCGGCAGTTTGGAGAGCTTGAAAGACAAGCCAGGTCGCGTGGCCTTGGTGCACAACGGCATCATTGAAAACCACGATGAATTGCGTGCCCAACTGCAAGCCAAAGGCTATGTGTTCACCAGTCAAACCGACACTGAAGTGATCGCGCATTGGGTGGACAGTGTGTACGACGGTGATTTGTTTGACGCCGTCAAACGCACCGTGAGCGAACTCAAAGGCGCCTACGCCATCGCCGTATTTCACAAAGACGAACCGCAACGTGTGGTGGGCGCACGTGCCGGATCGCCCCTCATTTTGGGTGTGGGCACATCACACCATGAAAACTTTTTGGCCAGCGATGCCATGGCCTTGGCGGGTGTCACAGACCAAATTGTGTACCTCGAAGAAGGCGACGTGGTCGATATTCAGTTGGGCAAGTATTGGATTGAAGACCGCCACCACCAGCGCGTAGAGCGCCCTGTC
>JALRAA010000493.1 GCA_023262645.1 Burkholderiaceae bacterium | reverse complement strand
CGATCCACCAACACCCCAACCGTATTGACGATCCGATGCGCCGGGGAACATAAGGCCGCTGTTGATGGTGGGTTGTGAACCCCCCGATCCAGGATAGCCATTACCCCCGTACACCATGCGGGTATTGTCCCTCCAACGGCCTACCATGTAGTTGTAGGCATTCTCGGCAGTTGTTGGGTTCCCGTTGGGCTGGCCATCGTTGTTGAAATACAAGAACTTGGCCATGATGATTCGCTCGGTTCGGGGCTCTGGGTCGCATCCTCCAGCTACAAATTCATCCACCGTGCAATCCCGATCGTTATCAATCCCATCGTTGGGATCTGCAAATGGGCCTTCAAAAAAGTCAATTCCGATGGATGGTGGATTGATTCCGTAACCTTGAATTCCCTCATCGTCGTCATCACCGTTGTAGCAAATACCCAAACCACGCGGCACATCGCAACCCACAAAGTCATCGGTATAGTTACCCAAATCCGGATCCGCCCACTGGGCCATAAAACAAGAATCCAATCGAATGGTGGAGCGGTTAATGATCTTGTTGTAATAAAAGGTCATGTTGTTCAGCTCATCGTTGGATTGATAAGCAAACGCCTGGGTTTGGATTTCCATGCCAATCGGCGTAGAACCCGAACCAGGGGTATTCCCCTTATCGTTGGTCACAAACCAAATACTCTGATCCCCGTAAATAAAAGGATAGTCTCCTCCATCGGGGGTGTACGCGCCGTTACCATCAGCGTCCACATATGGGGCCATGTTCGGATCCTGACCAGCAGTCAAATCACCGCTGACAGGCCATTCCCGAATAACC
>JALRAA010000492.1 GCA_023262645.1 Burkholderiaceae bacterium | reverse complement strand
CGCGTGGTGCCGCTCGCAGAGTTCCTTGCAGATGTACAACCCCAGGCCAGAGCCCCGGCTGCGCGTGGAAAAGAAAGGCTCGAACATGTGGATCTCAACCTCAGGCGGCACCGGCGGGCCGTCATTGCTGATCACCAGCATCACTTCATTGTCGGCTGTCGGGTCCAGCAAGATGCGCACTGCGTCGGGCTGCACCGTGGAATGCCGCACTGCATTCTCCAGCAGGTTGACAAGCACGCGACGCAGATGCTCGGGGTCGAACAGGACCAGCACCTCCTGGGCAGGCAACTGCAGGTGAAGAACCTCGGGTGCCACATGCGCTGTGCGGGCCCAGTCGCTCACGACCGAGCGCAGCAGCGCCACCGCGTCGACGGGCCTGGCCTGCACATGCGCCGCAGGTAGGGCCTCCAGCACGTCATCGACCAGGCGTCGCAAGCGCAGCACGTTGTCGCCAATGATGTCCACGAGTTGGCTTTGCGGCCGCGCCAGGGGCTCCTCTGCCAACAGTTGATTGGCTTGGGCGATCGCCGACAAGGGATTGCGGATCTCATGCGCGATACCGGCGGACACTCGTCCCATCGCCGCCAGTTTCTCCCGCTGCACGCGGGCCTGCACCGTACGCTCGTCCTCCAACAGCAGCACGCACAGGTCCTGGAGCTTCCCGGCCTGACCTGTGGATCCCAACTCGGGATCCGAGCGGGTAAAGCGCACCCGAACCCGGACGTTCCTGGCGTTCTGGCCTTGTGCCAACCAGGCGAGCTCCTGCCCGGCGGCAGGCCCACTGCCCTGCTGATGGGCGCGCTCCACC
>JALRAA010000491.1 GCA_023262645.1 Burkholderiaceae bacterium | reverse complement strand
GCTGATCAAGGGCGCGCTGATTGCCGAGGGCGGAGGCGATGCCGATGCCGATGCCACCACTCACGATCCAGCTGCCGGTGCCGAGCAACGGCGTCCAGCGCTGCTGCCACCAGGCTCTGGGAGTGAAGCGCGGGATCAACAGGCCGCCCGCAACCGCCAGCAGCAGGCCGATGGCGAAGGCACTGCTGACGGAGCGCACGAACTGCTGCAGGATCAGGCTGACGCCCCAGGTGGCCAGCAGCGTTTCCAGCGGCCGGCCATAGAGGCGGCGGATAACGGTCTTTTCCAGCAGCAGACCCGCCAGGCCGCTCACCAGGAAGGCCAGCGGAATCGCCACCAGGATGTAGATCGGGAACAGCGCATCAGGCAGCACGGCCTTGAAGATGTTCTGCACCACGAAGGTGGTGTAGGCGCCGAGCATCATCAACTCGCCATGGGCCATGTTGATGACACCCATCAGACCAAAGACCACCGCCAGGCCCAGCGCCGCCAGCACCAGAACCGAACCGATGGCCAGGCCGTTGAAGAGTGTGTCGTAGAGAAGATCCATCGCGATCCGCAGGGATCAGGCAGGGGGAAGGAAGCCAGCGCTGTCACCTTGGCGGAGCAGCACAACCAGGAACGAAAACGGGGGAGATCGCTCTCCCCCGTTGAGCTTTAATGCGTGAAGGCGGGCGGAACGGCAGAACCGCCCGGTTCGATCACATCTTGTACTTGCCGGCGTCAGGGCGCTTCTGCGTCCAGTCGCAGGTGTAGCCCTTGGTTTCGGGCACGTACTGGTTCCAGGCCACGGGCTTCACGAAGCCCTTGT
>JALRAA010000490.1:590-819 GCA_023262645.1 Burkholderiaceae bacterium | reverse complement strand
GTTTGTCAGTCCTGGGTACCTGAGCGTTCAGAAATTTCGTGATTTCCTGCGCCTTCGGCGGCGACCGCACTGGGGCCGCACTCTCCTGACATGCAAATTATAAACAGGTCTAAAGAATCTGCGAGCACTTTTTACATGCCCGAGTAGTTCGGCCCGCCGCCGCCTTCGGGCGTGACCCAGACGATGTTTTGGGTGGGATCTTTGATGTCGCAGGTTTTGCAATGCACAC
>JALRAA010000490.1:0-580 GCA_023262645.1 Burkholderiaceae bacterium | reverse complement strand
TTTTGTGCATTGATTTGAAGGCGATCCGATTGGTCTTCGTTCTTGACATACTCGTAAACACCCGCAGGGCAATAGCGGGACTCAGGGCCTGCGAACTTGGCCAAGTTGATGCCCACCGGCACGCTGGCATCCTTCAAGGTGAGGTGTGCCGGTTGATTCTCTTCGTGGTTGGTGTTGCTGATGAACACACTCGACAAACGATCAAACGTGAGCTTGCCATCGGGCTTGGGGTATTGAATGGGTTGGCATTCGGCCGCAGGCTTGAGGTAAGTGTGATCGGCTGCGGCACGGCGAATTGTCCAAGGCACATGGCCGCGCAAGACAAATTGCTCGACACCGGTCATGAGGGTGCCCACGGTGCGACCTTTTTTGAACCATTGCTTGAAGTTGCGTGCCTTGTTCAATTCTGTGTGCAACCAGCTGTTCTCGAATGCTTCTGGGTATGCAGTGAGTTCGTCATGCGCGCGTCCCGCTTGCAATGCGTCATAGGCCGCTTCGGCTGCCAACATGCCAGTCTTGATGGCGGCGTGGCTACCTTTGATGCGGCTGGCATTGAGGTAACCCGCATCGCAGCCCACCA
>JALRAA010000048.1 GCA_023262645.1 Burkholderiaceae bacterium | reverse complement strand
ACTTTTTGGCAGCGCAGGCCTAGGTCTGAGCGATGCAACTCATGCACAAGCTAACTACCCTTCAAAATCGGTTCGAATCATCGTACCCTTCAGTGCAGGTGGCACCACCGATATATTGGCCCGCGAAATGTCTGGCCACTTCACCGAACGTTGGAAGCAAAGTTTTGTCGTTGAGAACAAGGGAGGTGCAGGAGGTACCTTAGGCACCGATTTAGCGGTCCGCGCTCCTGCTGATGGGTATACCTTGCTTTGTGCTTCGGTTGGCCCCTTGGCTGTGAATCCCACACTGATTAAAAAGCTTTCGTATAACCCACTCGTTGACCTCGTCCCGATTGTTCTCATCGCTGATGTTGCGAACGTATTGGTCGTCAACCCAAACGTTAACGCGAAAACGGTGGAGGAGTTCATCAAGCTGCTCGAGCAAAATCCTGATAAATTCAATTACGGTTCAACCGGTATCGGAACAGCCGCCCATTTGTCAGGTGCGCTTTTTGGCATTCGCACGAAGACGAAGATTCAGCATATTCCGTATCGCGGGGCAGAAGCCGTGCAAGACCTGCTTGCTGGCCGTATTCAATTCATGTTTGCGACAGCACCTTCGATCATGCCCCAAATTAAGGCCGGAAAAGTAAGAGCGCTCGCGGTCACCAGTCTCGAACGGAGTCGGGCATTGCCTGAGGTACCAACGATGAAAGAGCGCGGTTTATCCGATTTCGATTCGGGTTCGTGGTTTGGTTTTCTTGCTCCAAAGGGCGTGCCCGATCAAGTCGTTCGCGAAATCAATAAGGCAACCAACGAAGCGCTCAAACTGCCTGCCGTACAAACGAAACTCATTACCGCTGGAGCCGATCCAGTAGGCGGTTCGCCTGCTGATTTTTATAATTTTATAAAGACTGAAACTGCAAAATGGCGAAATGTGATCATCGAAACTGGTGTCGAACCCCAGTAGTCAGCGATGACGAAGCCGCGGATTCTTGCGACCAAATCACTAGACCGAGCGATTGAGTCGCTATTTTCTGAACGATTTGAATTTCATATCGCCAAAGATGCAAGCATTGAGTCGATTGCCGAGGCAGCGCAACGGCTCGACCCTCAGGGGATGGTCGTCCGAGACGACCTACCCGATACGATCGCTGAGCTTGCGCCATCGTTAGTCCATATCGCACGCCATGGCAGTGGCGTCGATGTGATTCCTGTGAAAGCCTGCAGCGATGCGGGGATTTGCATTAGCAGAGTACCCGGTGGCAACGCGGTAAGTGTTGCCGAGTGGTGCTTAAGCCAGATCTTATCGCTCTTGCATCGCCTGCCCGACATCGTCGAGGCAAGCCGAAACGAGGGTTGGTCCATCGCACGAAAGCGTTTCACCGGAGCCGCCGTTGATCTGGCAGAAAAGAAGGTGTTGATCCTAGGTTTTGGTGCTATCGCGCAACATTTAAGTCATATGCTTTGTATCGGCCTGCGGGCTAAGGTCACGATCGCATGCCGACGCCCCGAAGCCTTTAAGGCTGAACATGCTTCGCTTGAATTTATATCGATGAGCGAGGCACTTGCCGCATTGCCTCAGACTGAGGTCTTGGTACCTTGCATCGCTCTGAGCGCGTCGACTGAGGGCCTCGTCAGCCAATCATGGTTTGACGCGCTACCAGCACGAGCGATTGTGGTCAATGCCTCACGAGGCGAAGTGCTCGACGAACAGGCCATGTGCAAAGCCTTGGTTGAGGGGCGCCTTGCCGGCGCGGCGATCGATGTGGTTGCAAGTCGCAGCTTAGCAAGCGATTCACCGCTTTGGCAGACCCCGCGTCTTGTGATCACACCGCATTTAGCGGGACATACCGCAGACGCACATCAACGAAACGGCATGTCCTGTCTTGAGGCATTGACCGAGTCATTATTGCTAAACCAATGTCCCAAGCATGCGATAAATCCTGAGGTATGGCCTCAGGCCTTAGAACGCATGAGGAATTGATGCGCTTAATTCGGATAAAGCCCAAGACCTTGCATCCTCAAGCGACACAGCCCAAGTAGCGCACTAATCCAGGGCGTATCCATACCAAGATGCTTTGCGATTTCCTGCACTACGGTCAGCAGGGCATCAAGTTCAACCGGTCGCATGGCTTCAACATCTTGAAGCATCGAAGTCTTAAAGGCTCCGAGTTGTTTTGTGACGGCATTGCGTTGTTCGGGTGATTGCTGAATCAAACAGCCAAATCGCTCACCAATCACTTTCGCTTCTTGCATGACCGAAACACAAAAGCGATTGACTTCGGGGTCCCCAAGCATCTTGTCGATGGTTGCCCCTGTGATCGCCGAAACCGGATTCATGGTCATATTGCCCCAGAGCTTGAACCAGATATCGTCCTGAATGCGCAATGAAGCTTCAGCGGCAAAGCCTGCTGAACGAAAAAGGCCACAGACTTCGTCGAGCCTTTGTGAGGCTCCACCCTGCGGCTCGCCGAAAATCACGCGAGTACCCATGGCGTGAAGAACATGGCCTGGAGACGGGGTTGAAGCACTCATGTGCAAGACACTTCCTAGCAGCGCATCGCGCGGGATCGCCCGATCGAGTGCTGCGTCAGGATCGACACTTCGAAGTCTTAGATCCGAACAAGGCCCGCCAAACCCCTGAAAGAACCACCACGGCACACCATTCATCGCGGTCAGCACCACACCGCTATCGGCACGCAATTGCGCAATCGCCTCAGCAAGATGGGGCAAGGCAGGTGCTTTCACTGCAACGATGACAAGATCGTGTTGTCCCAGTTCTCGTGCTTGATCACTGACTTTCAACGGGAGCTTTATTTGCTGTCCCGCTTGCTCAAGCGTCAAACCACCCTGGCGTACAGCCGAAAGTGTTTGACCCCTGGCCAAAGCCTTGACCTGATAACCAGCCTGTATCAATTTGGCTGCAATAAGCCCGCCCATCGCACCAAGTCCGACGATTGCAATATTCATAGCAAATGGCTGTTTGACGTGAGGAGAGGCTGCAATACTTTGCCAGGGTTCATCAATCCCATCGGGTCAAAGGCTACTTTGATTCGTTGCATCAACTTGATTTCAACGGCGGATTTATAACGTGCGGCTTCATCACGTCGCAGGGTACCCAGGCCATGCTCGGCAGACACCGATCCTCCAAAAGCTGCTACCGCATCATGGGTGATCTGATTAATCGATGGTTGTAATTGCAAGAAAGCGTCTTCATGAGCTTTATCGCTAAAGGCCGCAGGCGGTGAAACGTTATAGTGCAAATTGCCATCGCCCAAATGCCCAAATTCACCACGCGAATGCCGGGCAGCGATTGCGCCAACGCAGCGTCCGTTTGCGCCACAAAAGCGGGAATGGCCGACACGGGCAGCGAAATATCGTGTTTGATGTTCAAGCCTTCCGTCGCTTGTGCGGATGAAATACTTTCTCGCACTCGCCACAGTTCGCGCGATTGGGACAGGCTTTGCGCGATCACCACCTCGCTGGCCACATTTTTGTCCAGTGCGATGCCAAGCAGTTGCTCAAGCCGTTGTTCAGCGTGTGATTCACTCTCAGTGTCACTCAATTCCAGCAGAACACAGTAGGGCGCTTCTTGCCAAAACGGCACTTGCAAAGCCGGGAAATGGCGGGCGACCAAGCTCAGTGCCATGCGCGACATGCATTCAAAGCCCGTGAGGCCAGCACCGAGTTGTTGTTGCGACAGACCCAGCAAATCGACAGCGGCTTGTACCGAGGGCACCGCTGCCCAGGCGGTGCGTTGCGCAGCCGGTTGGGGAAACAATTTCATCGTGGCCGCGGTGATGATGCCAAGTGTTCCTTCACTCCCAATGAACAAATGCCGCAAGTCGTAGCCCGTGTTGTCTTTGCGCAAGCCGCTGAGGCCTTGCCACACATCGCCCTGCGCGGTCACCACTTCCAGCCCTAAGCACAAATCGCGTGTGTTGCCGTAGCGCAGCACTTGCGTGCCGCCTGCATTGCTCGCCAAATTGCCGCCCAGTGTGCAACTGCCTTCAGAAGCCAAACTCAATGCGAACAAAAAACCCGCATGGTCAGCGGTCTGTTGAAGCTGTTGAAGAATGCAACCCGCTTCGGCAGTCAAGGTGGTATTGGCCACATCGACATGGCGAACTTTGTTCATGCGCTGCAAACTGATCACCACTTCTTGCCCAGAGGTATCGGGTGTGGAGCCCATGACCAAACCCGTGTTGCCACCTTGCGGCACCATGGCAACGCCAGCCGCTGCACATGCTTTGACCACGGCTGACACTTCTGCGGTGTGTGCCGGTCGAACCACGCACAAAGCTTTGCCATGTTCTCTGCCACGCCAATCCCGCTCAAAAGCCACCAAACCATCACCGGTCAAGACATTTTCTTCACCAGTGATGTGTCGCAAGGTGTCTAGCAAGCGGTTCATGGTGTTTTGGATTCCTCCACAGAAGCTGATTCAATCGAATTCGACGCAGCGGTTTGCGCTGCCAATGCCGCGTCTTTGAGTCGCCAGCGCACATGCATGGCACTGGCCGCAAACAACACCAGACACAAACCCACCTCAATGGCTGCATACAAATTGCTGGGCCACCGGTCGCCGCTCCAACGAATCACACCTTCTGCAAAATACAACCACACCAGCAAGGTGACCCAGCGGTAGGTGTACATGCGGTTTTTGAGCAAACCTGCCAGTGGCAAACACAGCGGCAAGGCTTTGATGACCCACCAAGAGCCGCCAGGTCGCAGCGGCGCCAACCACAACTCCCAAGCCAATGACAAAACGATCAGTCCGAGCAAACTGCCCACAGCCATGAAGCGGGTGAGTTGTGCGTGTCGAAATGCGGTAGTAGAAGCGGTCATATTCAATGGCATGATAGGAACCATGATTGTGTCGTATATCCAAAAAGTAATGCATCAGATGCGCGCTTTTCCCTGGCGCAAGGCTCTGCAGCGTTTGCGCCAACGGTTTGCCGAAGACCGTTTGGGACAAACCGCTGGTGCGCTGACCTTCACCACCACGATTGCGCTGGTTCCATTGATCACTGTGTCGCTGGCCGTGGTCACGGCGTTTCCTGTGTTTGACCAGTTTCAAAATGTTTTGCAGCGCTGGTTGATTGAAAGCCTGATTCCAGACAGTATTTCCCGCCAAGTGTTGGGTTATTTGACCCAGTTCACCACCAAAGCCAGTCGGCTTGGGGTGGTCAGCTTTGCCGCATTGATGTTCTCGGCTTTGGCTTTGGTGTTCACCATCGACCGCAGCCTCAACGCGATTTGGCGTGTCAACAAGTCCCGCCCTTGGGGCCAACGCTTGCTGCTGTATTGGGCGGCGTTGACCTTGGGGCCTGTGTTGGTGGCTGCCGGCTTAGTCACCATGGCGTCGGTGATTTTGTGGTCTGGCGGTTCTTTACGCAGCCAAAGTCCGACCATGAAACTGGCGTTAGATGTGCTGGAGTTTGTGCTGTTGTGGGGCGGCATTTCCGCGCTCTATCGGTTTGTACCGAACACGCATGTGCCTTGGCGGCAAGTCTTGGGCGGCAGTTTGGGAACGACCGTGGTGCTCGAAATCGCACGCAGTTTGCTCACCTGGTATTTGGCCCGCATGTCCACGTTTTCGTTGGTGTATGGCGCATTTGCCACGGTGCCGATTTTGTTAGTGTGGATCTACATGACCTGGGTGATTGTTTTGCTGGGGGCGGTGTTGGTCGCGAGTTGGCCGGGCTTGCGCATGGGCCATGTGCGAGATGGGCAAGCCCCTGGCGCTGGTTTTCAATTGGCACTGGACACTTTGCGAGAACTCAAACGCAAACAAGCCGAAGGCGTGCACGGCGATGATTTGCAATCGTTGGCTGAGCGGTTAGGGGCCGACCCTTTACAAATGCAAGCCGTGTTGGAGCAATTGCAGCAGCTGGATTGGGTGGGGCTATTGAACGAAAACCAAGCCTCATCCCCACCACGTTATGTGCTGTTGGTGGACTGGCGCAGCACACGCGTGGCGCCTTTGCTCAAGCTGACTTTGTTGGCGGATGAGCCCGGCAGCGCCACCATGCACAAACAATGGCACAACTGGTTATTGGCTGATGTGCTTTAAGCCTTAGTGCGGGGCTGCGTTTTGTCACAAGCAGGGTCAGGCAATACCCAAAAACATTTTCAACGCGTCCAAGGTTTCATCCGGAGATTCGCTCATTTGGTGATGGCCGTTGGGAACCCTATTGATGTGAAGTGCCACGCCGCTTGATTGGGCCTGTTCGATCAACGGCTCAGCGCCTTTAGGCGTGGTCATTTGGTCGGCTTCACCCAACACCATCAACACCGGACAGGTCACTGCAGCCATGGCTTGCAAGCCTTGGTCATAGCTGTTGCAAGCTTGAAAACCGGTGTAAAAAACATTTACCTCGGGATTGCTGGCCAAAACCCGCTTACCCAATGCCATGCTGGCCCCGAACACCCAGCTACCGGCACCCGAGGGCGGCGCGAGTGTGGCGCGTGAAAACACATTGGTCATGTGCAAAGCTTTGTCAGGCGTGTCGCGAGAAGCATCGAGCAAGGCTTGCGAGACTTTCATCGGATAAGCCGTGCCTACCAGTGCCAAATGTGTCGCACGTTTTCCCAAATCGGCAGCCGCTTGCAAACAGATGAGTGAACCAAAACTGTGACCAACCAAGGCTGCTTGTTGAATTCCCAATGCATCCATCAACCCTTGGACAAAAGCTGCACCTTGCTGCACGGTGGCAGGTGGTGTGCCTTGGCTTTTGCAATGACCGGGCAGATCAACGGCCAGCACATTCCAGCCATGGTGTGCCAGATAACGGCTTTGCAACAACCACACACTGTGGTCGCACAACACTCCGTGCACCAACACCACGGTGGGTTGCGCAGGGTTGAAATCCTTGCCCCCGGTGTAGGCGTAACTGCGAAAACCATTCACATCGATATACATGGCGTGTTCCCCTTAAGCGGCTTTTTCGGCAGCACGCAATGCGCGCTTGAGGTCGTCGATCAAATCGGTGGGGTCTTCGAGCCCCACTGACAAACGGATGGTGCCCGCCCCGATGCCCGCAGATGTCAGCGCCTCGTCACTCATGCGGAAATGCGTGGTGCTGGCTGGGTGAATCACCAACGATTTGCTGTCGCCGACATTGGCCAAATGGCTGAACAACTTCAGCGCTTCGATGAAGGCACGGCCTTGTGAGCGCGTTCCCCGAATGTCAAAACTGAACACCGAACCAGCACCACGTGCGCCACCGCGCAATAACTTTTGAGCAAGTGCATGGCTCGGGTGGCTGTCGATCAAGGGATGGCCGACGCGAGACACCATGGGATGCGCAGCCAAAAATTCGACGATTTTTTCGGTGTTCGACAAATGTCGCTCCATGCGCAGTGGCAGCGTTTCCATGCCTTGCAAAATCAGCCATGCAGAATGCGGACTCAGGCATGCACCGAAGTCACGCAGTCCCTCACGGCGAGCACGCAACAAAAATGCACCCACGGTGCTTTCCTCTGAAAACACCATGTTATGAAAACCTTCGTAGCGCTCGGTGAGCTCAGGGAATTTGCCGCTTTTTTCCCAATCGAAGGAGCCGCCGTCGACCACCACACCCCCAATGACCGTGCCGTGGCCGCTCAAAAATTTGGTGGCCGAGTGGTAGACCAAATCAGCACCCAGCGAAAGCGGTTGCATCAAATAGGGGGTAGACAAAGTGGCATCGACCAACAACGGTAAGCCGTGCTCATGCGCCAATTGCGAAATGACAGGAATATCCAGCACATCCAAGCCTGGATTGCCCACGGTTTCACCAAACAGCAGTCGTGTGTTGGGGCGGATGGCCGACCGCCATGCATCGGTGTCGTTGGGGTGCACAAACGTGGTTTCAATGCCAAAGCGGCGCATGGTGTAGTGCAGCAAATTGTGCGAACCGCCATAAAGCGCAGAACTGGCGACGATATGCGAGCCCGCGCCCATCAGCGTAGCCACACTCAAATGCAATGCTGCTTGTCCACTGGCGGTGGCAATCGCGCCAATGCCGCCTTCTAGCGCGGCAATGCGTTGCTCGAAAACAGCGGTGGTGGGGTTGCTGATGCGGCTGTACACATGACCGGCACGTTCAAGGTTGAATAACGAAGCGGCTTGGTCAGACGACTCAAACACAAATGACGTGGTCAGGTGAATGGGTACCGCTCTTGCGCCCGTGGCGGGGTCGGGCTGACTGCCAGCGTGCAAGGCCAGTGTGTCGAAATGGGGATCAGCGTAACCGGGCATGTGAACCTCTCGGTAGGGTGGAGGTGCTGATTGTGGAGGAAGAACTCAAGCGTGCAGCGTGGCCAGCGCAAAGCCGCGATTTTTCATAAAGCTTGCATGTCGCCAGTGGTGAAGAAGCAGGTG
>JALRAA010000489.1 GCA_023262645.1 Burkholderiaceae bacterium | reverse complement strand
TTCGTCATATGAAAATGCTGTACCGAACCTCGGAGCCTTTAAACCGGTTCGATTAAGCACGTTACCGAATGCTCCTCGATCTTCAGCTAGATGAATAGCATCAGGAGAAGTACCGAGAATTGGCACCCCTGCAGCTTTTAAACCCGCCGCCAATCCCAATGGGGTCTGGCCACCTAATTGAACAATGACGCCTGCAATTGGTCCGGCTTTTAGTTCAGCGCGATAGATCTCAAGGACGTCCTCCAATGTGAGAGGCTCGAAATATAACCGATCGGAAGTGTCATAATCCGTTGAAACTGTCTCTGGATTGCAATTAACCATTATTGTGTCGAAACCGGCTTTGCTTAAGGCAAAACAGGCATGTACACATGAATAATCAAATTCAATACCTTGTCCAATTCGGTTGGGACCGCTTCCCAGAATAATTACTGCAGGCCGGGTACGTGGCTTAACTTCTGTTTCCAAATCATACGAAGAGTAGTGATACGGAGTAAATGCTTCGAACTCGCCAGCGCATGTATCAACCGTCTTGTAGACCGGGAATATTTCATACTTCTCTCGAAGCTTCGCTATTTCGCCTGCTGAAGTTTTTCTCAGCTCTGCAATCTGATGATCAGAGAATCCAAACCGCTTCGCTTTCTTGAGGAGGTCTCGATTGAGTTCTGAAGCGCCGGCAACTTCACTTGCAATCAGATTGATTTCCTGAATCTGCGCTAAGAACCAAGGATCTATACCGCTTTTGTCATGTACCAACTCAATAGACGCTCCTGATGCTAGCGCTCTTTGAACTTGCAAAAGTCGATTCTCTGTTGGTATCGGTATTT
>JALRAA010000488.1 GCA_023262645.1 Burkholderiaceae bacterium | reverse complement strand
TATCGCCTGCCGCGCATGCTGGCAGCGATGGCATGAACCGCGCCTCCGCGCCGCAAACCAGCCACGATGTCAATGTCAATGTGCCCAGCGTGTGGCGTACCAACCGTACCCAAGCCGCAGCCAAGGTCGATGCGTTGTCATCAGGACCCTTATTTTTACTTCCACAAATTACCAACCCGATTATAAATTGACACTTCCAATGGTTTTTCCTTTGCACTTTCCTTTTGGAGTGGGTGGAATAGAGATGTTAGAAGAACTCCAGTATCAATTGAAGAAATCCTAAAATACTACCTAAACATTTCACTTCCCCTTTTTCAGAGATCTGATATCATTTTGGTTATTTGTCATATTTATTTCAGACGAAAAAGTTTTCAATCTGCCTATCTAAAATGTATGTCAAAATCGAGCCAAAATGGACACACAACTGGCGAATATCTTTCTAACATTACGGAATCCGAAATAATTGAATTGTCCAAAAAGAAAAAAAATGAAATTAATGGTCAAATCGGGGCAACTTCAACTCGGTTAATTCACTCAGTTACAGCTGCATGTAAAAGTATTCCTTATTCGGATGAAGCTGCTAAAGAGGCCAGAACTAAATTGTTTTCAATGTGGTACAATTTCGGACCACCTGCCGTATTTTTTACCATATCACCTGGCGATGAGTGTAATTTCCGCATTAAACTATATTTGAACACAAAAATGGACTTGTTGCCTCAGCCAGATGCTGATGAAAATGTTCTTGTATCAGATTCCTTATTTCGGGCAAAACTGAGAATCGATAATCCTGGTGCTTGTGCTAGGGAATACAATGCTATCATGCAAAT
>JALRAA010000487.1 GCA_023262645.1 Burkholderiaceae bacterium | reverse complement strand
CGTGGACTTGCCACAACCGGACGGACCCACGAGCACACAAAATTCACCATCGGCGATGTCACCCGCTGAAATTTCTTCTAGCCCGGCAATCATGCGCAGCAACGTGGACTTGCCACAACCGGACGGACCCACGAGCACACAAAATTCACCATCGGCGATATCTATGCTGACACCTTTGATGATGTGGGTTCGGCCAAAGTATTTTTCTACCTGACCGATGGTCACACTTGCCATGTCTCGCTCCGATGTAAGGGACGCGCCCAAAGCGCTGCCACCTCGCGAGCATAAGCCCAATGTGTTAGCTGCTACATAAGGTGTTACCCGTTAAGCTTGCACACCTAGCAGCGGCTCGAACAAGGCTATGCTTTCAACTTCACACAAACAGGAAACAGCCATGAAGTTATTGATCACCGGAGGCGCAGGTTTTTTGGGTGCAAGACTCGCCCGCCAATTGCTGGCCAAGGGCCAACTCGCGGGCAGTGCGCTCACGCAAGTGGTGTTGGCAGACCAATTTCCCGCGCCTGCCGATTTGGCTGCGGATCCGCGCGTGGAAGTTTTAACGGGCCCGTTGCTTGAACAATGTGCTGGCTTCGCCGCGCGAAAATTCGACGGCGTGTTCCATTTGGCTTCGGCTGTTTCTGGCGAATGCGAAGCCGATTTTGACCTTGGCATGCGCTCTAACCTTGACAGCACCCGTGCCTTGCTCGATGCGCTTCGGGCCGCGGGTAACAAGCCGCGTTTGTTGTTCAGCAGTTCGGTGGCGGTCTATGGCCCCGACCCTGCACACCCTCTGCCAGATGTCGTCACTGACGACACATTCACCACGCC
>JALRAA010000486.1 GCA_023262645.1 Burkholderiaceae bacterium | reverse complement strand
ATGATCAAGTCACTAATCGGCTGAATTTGTTTTGGGTAAAAAAAACGACATTCCTCTGTTTTTTTAAAGCAACCTTTCCTGTGATGATAGTCATGTTCATTGTATCGGAATAAGATAAGAGTTCGTAGTATTCTTTCTATTTCCTCACATGGGTTACGTGTATAATATTCCATGTCATAAGTAAATCGTTGAGAAAAATTGTCAATTCGGTTTAATGAGACAGGTACGGAATTGTCGAAATTTTGGAAAATGGAGGAGCTGTCATAACCATTTTTTCTAACCCAGTTTCGTACTGCGTTCCATATAATTTTAGGACTAGTGAATGTTTCACCACAATTTTCACACCTTCCTATGACGCCATTTAACATATGACATATTTTTTCATGTCTCATGTTTCTAAGAGTCTGATTTGGAACAATGGTAGGTATAATCCTGCATTGGTCATGACTTCCCTCATCGATTGATTTTGGTTTTTGGTGGCAATAATCTTCATCTACCAATTCATATGATGATGTCATAATTTTCTTCATGTAACTACAAAGTTCTTCTTTTGCTGCATTTCTGGTTTCCACAGAATTAGACCACAATAAAGATATAAGTTTGTCAAAGAAGGCAATGTAGAGTAAAAGGTGAGAATGTAGTGTTGTTCTCCCCTGTTCTTCTGTTGTATCACTCCAACCCAGTACTTCTCCAAAAATACCCATAGATGTTTGCTTTTGTTCAGCCACATTCCAACCAACAAGAGCCTCCATAATAATTTGCATGATAGCATTGTATTCCCTAGCACAAGCACCAGGATTATCGATTCTCAGTTTTGCCCGAAATAAGGAATC
>JALRAA010000485.1 GCA_023262645.1 Burkholderiaceae bacterium | reverse complement strand
CCTCGCGCGAGCCCGCTCACGATGGTGTTCGGCGCCATGCGCAACATCCGCACGCTGAGCGGCGTCTTCGGCCTCGGCTTCCTCGTGAACCACGTGTTTTATCGCGCCCAACGCGAACCGCGATGACCGCCGCCCCCGCCCCGCTGATCCTCACGCTCACCGGCAACCTGCTGGCGGAGCGCACGCTCGACTTCGACGCCTGGGCATCCGGTCGCACGCAGCGCGCGCACTCGGAGTCGTTCCAGGTCGGCGGCAAGGGCATCAACGTCGCGCGGATGCTCCGGCGCCTCGGCGCGCCCCACACCGCGCTCCTCTTCGCGGGTGGCGCCACCGGAGCCGAATGCGAGGCGTGGCTGCAGGCCCGTGGTTTCAACCACCGGGTCTTCCGCACGACCGGCGCAACCCGTGCCGGAACCGTGGTCCGCGCCGCCGGCCAACCCGAGACGACCTTCCTCGGTCCGGACGTCCCTCCGGACGGCGCGGCCGCGTCCGCCTGCGCCGCGTTCCTCGACGACCAGCCCGCCGGCACCGTGCTCGCGGTGTGCGGCAGCCTGCCCGGCTGGGCCACACCCGCACTCGCGCCATTGCGCGAAGCGCTCGCGCGCTGGGCCCGCCGGAGCGTGCTGGCGGTTGATACCTACGGCCCCGCGCTGGCCGATCTCGCGGCCCTCGGCGCTGATCTCGTGAAGATCAATGCGCAGGAGTTCGCCGGACTGCCGGAGCACATTCGTTCCGGCGCCTTCTCCAGAACGGGGCGCTGGATCGTGAGCGACGGACCCGGCCCCGTGCGGGTTCGCGATGCTTCGGGCGAAAGAACTTTCCTCCCGCCGAGGGT
>JALRAA010000484.1 GCA_023262645.1 Burkholderiaceae bacterium | reverse complement strand
TATTCCGGCCACAGCTGATTTCAACCGGGGTTCTAACGAAGGTGTCAGCTATTTCGAAGTGAACCAAAAAAGCGGTTGGCGCTGGAACACGGCCAAAGCGTTTTTGCGCCCCGCTTGTTATGCACGACCGAATTTTGAAATGTGGACTGCCGCACAGGTAGCCAAATTGCACATCGACACGCAAGCCGACGGCAGCATCGCCTGCACCGGCGTGGATGTGTGGAACGGCAAAGAGCGCGTGCAAGCTGCGGCGCGTCAATCAGTCGTGTTGTGCGCCGGAGCGATTGGCACGCCGCAATTGCTGCAACTCTCAGGGCTTGGTCCTGCCGCGCTGCTGCAACAACACGGCATCAAGCCGCTGGCAGACCTGCCGGGTGTGGGTGCGAATCTGCAAGACCATTTGCAAATACGCGCGGTGTTCAAAGTCAAAGGCGTGAAAACTTTGAACACCATGGCCAACAGCTGGTGGGGCAAAGCCGCCATCGGTTTGGAATACTTGCTGAATCGAAGCGGCCCCATGAGCATGGCGCCTTCGCAACTCGGCGCATTCACCCGCAGCGACCCGTCACAGCCCTGGCCGAACATCGAATACCACGTGCAGCCTTTGAGCCTGGATGCATTCGGCGAACCGCTGCACAGCTTTCCTGCGTTCACCGCCAGCGTCTGCAACCTGAACCCGACCAGTCGCGGCACGGTTCACCTACAAAGCGCGGATTTCACACAAGCCCCGCTGATTGCGCCGAATTATTTGTCGACCGACCAAGACCGGCGCGTCGCGGCAGATTCCTTGCGCGTGACACGGCGCATCGCCGCGCAACCGGCATTGGCCAAATACC
>JALRAA010000483.1 GCA_023262645.1 Burkholderiaceae bacterium | reverse complement strand
CTCGCGCATCTCGTCGGGGGAGTACTTGGCGAAGTCCTTGTCGCGCAGCGTCTCGACACGGGAGAAGCGCAGCTGGAAGGAGTCCTGGACGTCGCCATCGTCGCCGTCGGTCGACTCGTCTTCGTCGTCGACGAGGAGGGTGAGGTTCTCGACCGGCTCGTCTTCGTCGTCGACGTTTGCCTCGCGATGTTCCCAGAACACCGCGAAGGCGCGATCGAAGAGCGGGTGGTCCTCGGGTCGGCGCACGAGCGTGGCGCGAGCGGCCCAATAGACGGAGTCGCGATCGGCGAGCGAGACGAGCCCGAGAGCAGACACGAAGGTGAGGACCGAGTCGAGTGGCACGCTCAACCCCGCGCCGCGCAAGACGCGGGCGAAGGACACCGCCATCGCATCGGCGGACGATCGCTGGGCGGTGGTCATGCGTGCGAGGTCAGCCGTGCATCAGGCCCTTGTCGAAGGCCTGTTTGATGAGCTGCGGGATGCCGTGCTCGGTGACGCGTTCGTGGTCCTCGCGATACTTGAGCACCGTGCCGAGGGTCGCGGCGACGACGGAGTCGTCGAGTTCGCGCACGCCGAGTCGGGCGAGCGCGGTCGCCCAGTCGATCGTCTCGGCGACGCCTGGAGGCTTGTAGAGGTTCATCGACCGCAAGTTGGCGACGGCCGAAGCGACCTGCTTGGCGAGTGCGTCCGACACCTGCGGCACCCGCATGCGCACGATCTGCACCTCGCGCTCGAAGCTCGGATGCTCGACCCAGTGATAGAGACAGCGACGTTTGAGCGCGTCGTGCACGTCGCGCGTGCGGTTCGAGGTGAGCACGACGATCGGCGGGGTCTTCGCGCGATACG
>JALRAA010000482.1 GCA_023262645.1 Burkholderiaceae bacterium | reverse complement strand
GTTGGTTCAACGCGAAGCGGGTTCTAGCGGCGGGTACGAAGCGGGCAAGGGCGCAGCAGGCGCAGCGACCGACTCGGCTTTGCGAACGGGCGCAGGGAATTTGCGCAAGTCTTCGTCTTTGGCTTCGAGTGTGGGCACTTTGAGGTTGGATTTTTGTGCCACCAATTTGGTGACGAACTCGGTTTCGCTGGGCAGTTCATCGCCGGTGATTCGGTCTAAGAGCTCGCCTTTGAACCAAACACTCAAGCTGAAGTTTTGGGGCGGGACACCTTGCCGGCGGATGGTGAAGACGTAGTCCCAGCGGTCTTCGTGAAACACGCTGGACACCAAGGGGGTGCCCAAAACTTCGCGCACCTGCATGCGGGACATGCCCGGCTTGAGAAAGTCTTTTTGCTCTTTGGAAACAAAATTGCCTTGAACCACCTCCGGGATGTACAAAACTGCGTTGGTGGCCACATTCATGCGAGGGGCGCTGCAGGCGCTGAGCAAGCCCAACAGCAAAGGCGCCACAAGACCCAAAGCCCAGGGTGAGCGCAGAAGAGGATGAATTTGTTTGTTCATGGATGCTTGGCAGGCCATATGATCGGGTCATTGTAGCGGTAGCATCTGGCTGTGACACATTTGTCCTGGCCAATTCCCTCTCACTTTCAATTGCATCCGAAAAGACATGGACGAACTCAAAAGTACAGGCTTGAAAGCCACCGTGCCCCGTCAGAAAATTTTGGAAATCTTCCAAAAGGGCATGCAGCGGCACATGACCGCCGAGGATGTGTACAAGCAGTTGCTCAAAGACAATGCCGACATTGGCTTGGCCACCGTCTACCGCGTCCTGACGCAGTTTGAACAA
>JALRAA010000481.1 GCA_023262645.1 Burkholderiaceae bacterium | reverse complement strand
TCAAATTATGAGTGCACTCAGTTCTACTAGAAAAATGTAAGCATACCTGAAATGCACTAGCTATGAGGCCGGCATTGCCGGGGGCCACATAAACCATTTGCACCTGCGGCGAATTGGTCAGTTTCCAAGCCAAGGCGTGTTCACGACCACCTGAGCCAATGACAAGCACTTTCATAGGGCTGCGTTGTGATAGACCTCTTGCACATCGTCGAGGTCTTCTAAGGCATCGATGATTTTTTGCATCTTCACACGGTCTTCGTCGCTGAGATCGACAGAAATATCGGCACGGTAGGTGATTTCAGCAACCGCTGGCAGCATGCCTGCGTGTTCCAGTGCAACTTTCACTGATTCAAACGTGGCGGGTTCAGTCAAGACCTCAATCGCGCCATCGTCGTCGGTCAACACGTCGGAAGCGCCTGCATCCAACACCACTTCCATGACAGCGTCTTCCGACGTGCCGGGTGCAAAAATCATCTGGCCGCAATGCTTGAACTGGAAAGACACCGAACCTTCGGTGCCCAGATTGCCGCCGTGCTTGCTGAAGGCGTGGCGCACTTCTGCCACCGTGCGAACTTTGTTGTCGGTCATGGTGTCGACCATCAGCGCAACGCCACCCACGCCGTAACCTTCATAGCGGATTTCTTCGTAATGCACACCTTCTAAATTGCCGGTGGCTTTGTCGATGTTGCGCTTGATGGTGTCGGCTGGCATGTTGGCCGCTTTGGCTTTTTCAACCGCCAAACGCAAGCGGGGGTTGATTTGAAGATCTCCCCCGCCTTGGCGCGCCGCCACCATGATTTCACGAATGACCCGGGTCCAAACCTTACCGCGTTTTTCGTCCTGTCGGC
>JALRAA010000480.1:538-852 GCA_023262645.1 Burkholderiaceae bacterium | reverse complement strand
CCACCCACACCAGGGCTTGATCTATGTTTTGAATCTTGCCTTGCGCAGCACCATTTTTGGCATAGTCATAGCTGCCCAAATTCACTGGCAAGCTGCCATCACCTGCACCTTGCACGGCCGCGCCACCGCCGGCGCGGCTGAACAAGCCAGCGCTCCAAGCAGTGAAACGTGCCATCCACTCACTCATTGGGAAGTCTCCACAAGTTGGCCGGCTGCCTCTGCAATCTCTGCCACCGCTTGGCAGAAAACTTGTGCGCGGTGGGGGTAGTCACGGAACATGTCAAAACTGGCGCACGCGGGCGACAGCAACACGG
>JALRAA010000480.1:0-528 GCA_023262645.1 Burkholderiaceae bacterium | reverse complement strand
CCTGCTTGGGCCACCTCTTTGGCTGCGTTCACAGCCTCGGGCAAGGTGGCGGCATCGATCAAGGGCACACCACACAGTGACAAGGCGTCACGGATGAGGGGTGCATCGCGGCCTATCAAGATCACGGCACGCGTGTAACGCGACACGGGTTCCGCCAGTGGCGAGAAATCTTGGCCTTTGCCATCGCCACCCAAAATCACCACCACGCGTCGCTCAGAACCCAAGCCCACCAGCGCAGCCACCGTGGCGCCCACATTGGTGCCTTTGCTGTCGTCAAAGTATTCAATGTCATTGACGATGGCCACCGGCTCAACACGGTGCGGCTCGCCTTTGTATTCACGCAAGCCAAACAACATCGAAGCCAAGCTGCTGCCGGTGCTGCTGGCCAAAGCCAATGCAGCCAATGCGTTGACAGCATTGTGACGGCCTCGAATGCGCAAGGCATCGGCTGGCATCAGGCGTTGAATGTGAATCTCTTCCACTTCCCCTTTGCGCAAACGACGTGTTTCATCGGACTCCAAAGCCCGC
>JALRAA010000047.1 GCA_023262645.1 Burkholderiaceae bacterium | reverse complement strand
AGGGCAACTACACCACGTGGCTGGAACAAAAACAAGACCGTTTAGAGAAAGAGCAAAAGGGCGAAGAGGCCCGCGCCAAGGCCTTGAAAAAGGAACTCGACTGGGTGCGCCAAAACCCCAAGGGTAGACAAGCCAAAAGCAAGGCGCGTATCGCGCGTTTTGAGGAACTGTCCGATTTCGAATACCAAAAGCGCAACGAAACGCAAGAGATTTTCATTCCCGTGGCCGAGCGTTTGGGCCATGAAGTCATTGAATTCACCAATGTCAGCAAATCTTTCGGCGAGCGACTGCTGATCGATAACTTGAGCTTCAAGGTACCTGCGGGCGCCATCGTCGGCATCATCGGGCCCAACGGTGCGGGCAAGTCCACGTTGTTTCGCATGATTGCAGGCAAAGAACAACCTGACAGCGGCGAGATCAAACTCGGCCAAACTGTGAAGATGGCGTTTGTTGACCAAAATCGCGACGACTTGGCCAATGAAAAAACGGTTTGGGAAGACATCTCAGGCGGTTTAGACATACTGACCGTGGGCCGCTTTGAAATGGCCAGCCGAGCCTATTGCGGACGATTCAACTTCAACGGCGGCGACCAGCAAAAACGTGTGGGTACGTTGTCGGGGGGTGAGCGAGGCCGTTTGCATTTGGCCAAAACGTTGATCGCTGGCGGCAATGTGTTGATGCTGGACGAACCTTCCAACGATTTGGACGTGGAAACCTTGCGTGCATTGGAAGACGCGTTGCTGGAATTTGCCGGCAGCATCATGGTCATCAGCCACGACCGCTGGTTTTTGGACCGCATTGCCACGCACATATTGGCATGCGAAGGCGATTCGCAATGGACCTTCTTCGACGGCAATTACCAAGAGTACGAAGCCGATAAGAAAAAACGCTTGGGTGAAGAAGGCGCCAAGCCCAAACGCATGCGTTACAAAGCGCTTAAGTAATTTCGCGACACTTTTGAGATATCTCGCTGGGTAAACCAAGAAAAAATTTGTTAATTCTTAAAAATTAATAAAAGAAAGCGTATATTGATTTAATTACAATTAAAATACGCTTTTTGACAAACAGCCTCTCCTTGGTTTAACCCCAAGCTCAGCGGAGCCTCCATGAGCCACAAAGCGATCCCTGATTCAACAGACGAATACTGCGGAACCAGTTATGCCGCCAAATTACTCAATTTGTCAGTGGGTTCCATACAGTCTTTGGTGGAAAAAAACGAGTTAATAGCTTGGAAAACCCAAGGCGGTCACCGACGCATTTCTATTCAGTCTATCCACGACTACCAAAGCCGGGCCAATTTGTCACCCAAGGTGCAAACACAGCAAGGCAAATACCTCAAAGTCATGGTGGTTGAGGACGATACCAACACCCGCACGATGTACCAAGCGCACTTTGACCGCTGGGATTTGCCCCTAGACGCCGTGATGCAGGAATCAGCCATTGAGGCCTTGCTCGACATCCCCGTCGTCAAGCCCCATGTACTGATGGCCGATTTGCGCATGCCGGGCATTGACGGCGTCGAAATGTTGCGACAGCTCAGTGTGCATCCGCAGTTCGCCAAAATGTCCGTCATCGTCATCACCGGTTTGAGCAACGAAGAAATTGCCGCCTATGGCGAATTGCCTGCGGGTACCCATGTACTGCACAAACCTGTCGACATGGGCTGGCTCAAAGGCTATTTCCAAGCCATGCTGAGTTTGCGTACACCGTCCAAACGGTCAGCCATGCCTATCGAGACAGAATAATTTTTTTCGCGCCGTCAACGGTTCGCCTTATTTTGAGTGGATAACGGTGCTGAGCCTGTGGCGACAGCTTCTCAGTAGCTTTACTCTTGCGGCCAATCGCCACAGGGGCTAGCCTCGGTTGCTATGAAACCTCACCACGCCCATTGGCCGCTTCGCGTTCCCCACCAATTCACGCCCGCCCACACCACCTTGTGGGACAACCTGTCGATCAGTGCCCGCCGTTTTCCCCACAAAACTGCTTTGGATTTTTTGGGCAGTCAAACCAGTTACCGAGAGCTTGCACAACAGGCCGAGCAACTTGCTGCATGGTTGGCCAACGCCGGGGTCAAGAAAGGCGACAGGGTGTTGCTCTACATGCAAAACTGCCCGCAATGGGTAGTGGCGCACTTTGGCATCTTGCGCGCCAACGCCGTGGTGGTGCCAGTCAATCCCATGAACCGCGCCAAAGAGTTGGAGCACTACATCACAGACGCACAAGCGCGGGTGGCCATCACCACGTCCGATTTGGCTGCGCACATGGCCGCCGCCAGCGATGCTTTGCCAGCCAACAACCGACTCGCGCATATGTTGGTCAGTGATTACACCGACGCGTTTGACCCCAGCGCACAAGCCATCGAACAGTGGCCGCTTGCTTGGCAAGATTGGTTGGTGGCCAAGCATCCGAGCGCACAACTCTCTGGCGCACGGGTGCACCCGTGGTCTGATGCTTTTCGCCATGCACACACGCCACCCGAATACGAGATGCAACCCGACGATTTGGCGGTCTTGCCCTACACCAGCGGCACCACCGGATTGCCCAAAGGCTGCATGCATCCGCACCGCAGCATCATGCACAACGCCATGGCCGCAGCCATGTGGCACAACGCCACCCAAGAAAACATCGCTTTGTGTGTGGTGCCTATGTTTCACATCACAGGCATGGTCGCGGTGATGCATACCTCGGTCTATGTCGGTGCCACGATCGTGCTGATGCCGCGATGGGACCGAGATTACGCCGGTCGGTTGATATCCCAACGGCGCGTCACGCACTGGACCAATATTCCCACCATGGTGATCGACTTGCTGGGCAGCCCCACGTTTGACCAATACGATTTGGGTTCTTTGGTGGCGATAGGCGGCGGCGGTGCAGCCATGCCGCAAGCCGTGGCGCAGCGCTTGTGGGAGTTGTACGGGTTGCGGTATGTCGAAGGCTACGGCCTGACCGAAACCGCTGCGCCTTCGCACAGCAACCCGCCTGACAGACCCAAGCAACAGTGCTTGGGTATTCCCTTTATCGGGGTGGATGCCCGCGTCATCCACCCAGAGACCTTGCAAGAGGTGGCGCCGGGTGAGCAAGGCGAAATCATCATGCGCGGGCCACAAATTTTTGATGGGTATTGGCAACGCCCTGACGCCACCGAAGCCGCGTTCATGCAGTTTGAAGGACAACGCTATTTCCGCTCGGGCGATCTGGGTCATGTGGACGATGAGGGCTATTTCTTCATCACCGACCGACTCAAGCGCATGATCAACGCCTCTGGCTTCAAAGTCTGGCCGGCTGAAGTCGAGGCATTGATGTTTCGCCATCCCGCCATCCAAGAAGCCTGTGTGGTGGCAGCGCTCGACAGCTACCGCGGAGAAACCGTCAAAGCCTTTGTGGTGCTGCGCCAAAGCCACCAAGGACAGGTCAGCGCAGAAGACATATTGGCTTGGTGTCGCGACAACATGGCGGTGTACAAAGCCCCGCGACTGGTGCAATTCATGGACGCCTTGCCCAAGAGCGGCAGCGGCAAAGTCATGTGGCGAAGTTTGCAAGAGGCCGAAATGGCCAAAAGCGAATAAGGCTGTGTCAGTTGTGAATGGGTTTGCCGCTGACCATCCATTCATCGATTTGCTGGGACAGCAATTCACTGCTGGCTGAGTAGGGGTCAAACTCTGGGTGTTGCATCGTCACCATCGGATCGGTATCGGACAAATCGATCAAAGCCATCGACCAGTGGCTGAATTTTCTTTGGCTGATTTCATGCAAACTGACCATCTCGACATCTTTGTGGCGCGAGTCACGCAAGATGCGCCCATAAAGTTGGTTGACCACCGCACGCTCGCCTTCGAGCATTTGCAGAAAAAAACCTGTGCCCTGGCACAGCACACCGGTGATTTGATGGACTTTGTTGAACACCAAAGCGGTTTTCAAAATAGAGCCGGTGATGGTGCTGGTTTGCGGCCCCGAACTGCGACTGATGTAGAAAGCGCGAATCAGCATGGATACCTCCTGTGACAAAGCGACGCAAACACGAAGCTTCCATTGCCAGAGCACATACTAATCTGCTTTTGGGGCTTGCCAAGGGATGGAAATCCCCATGCCCAAACGGGCTGAACCGCCAAATGGCTTGCGTATGATGAATCCATGCTCAAACTCTCTGTGCTCGACCAGTCTGTGGTGTCTTATGGTCAACCGCAGGACACCGCCATTCGCCAGACGTTGAATTTGGCGCAACGCTGTGAGGAATGGGGTTACGCCAGGTTTTGGGTCAGCGAGCACCACAACTTGCCCAGCATCGCGGGCACCGCGCCCGAGGTCTTATTGGCGGCGATTGCCGCGCGTACCACACGCATTCGTTTGGGCAGCGCCGGTGTCATGCTGCCGCACTATGCGCCATTCAAAGTGGCAGAACAATTTCGCGTGCTGGATGCGCTCGCACCCGGGCGCATCGATTTGGGCTTGGGTCGCGCACCCGGCAGCGATGGTCGCACTTCGTCATTGCTCAACCCGGACCGGTATGCCTCAGAGCGTTTTCCGCAGCAGGTGGTGGAACTGCAAGCTTGGGTCAGCGGCACGCCATTTCCTCCGGGCCATCCTGCGCACGGCGTGGTGGCGCAGCCCACTGGTGCAAGCGTGCCATCGTTGTGGATTTTGGGCAGCTCCAACTACGGGGCGCAATTGGCCGCGCATTTGGGTTTGCCTTATGCATTTGCTTATTTCTTCAGTGATGGGGTGGGCGTGGAATCGGCGTTGGACATGTACAGAAGCCAATTCAAACCCAGCCCATATTTAGACAAGCCCCAAGCCACGATTTGCGTGTCGGCTTTGGCGGCAGACACTGAAGAAGACGCTTGGTGGCAATTTCAAAGCCGCGCTCGCTGGCGCTTGGAACGCAACCGTGGCCGGGTCACACCGCTGTTGCCGCCGCAGTTGGCCGTTGCCGACCTGAGCCCAGCAGATTTGCAGGCCATGGATGCGATGAAAGCCGACGCGTTGGTCGGCACTGCCGAACAAGCCGCCGACAAAATGCTGGCCTTGGCCGCGCGCTTGGCATTGGATGAATTGGTGGTTTGCACTTGGGCGCACGACCCTGCGGTGCAGTTGCGGTCTTTTGAATTGTTGTCTGAAGCGTTTGCCCTGAACCCATCGGTCAGACAGCCCGCCTTGGTTTGAAAACTTTTACACGGAGTACCCACATGTTTGCAACCTCTATCGCGGGCAGCCTGCCCAAACCCGAATGGCTGGCCGAAACCCAAAAACTCTGGCCCCAGTGGAAGGCACAGGGCGAGTCGTTGCAACAAGCCAAAGCCGACGCCACCTTGCTGTGGATCAAGGCGCAAGAAGATGCTGGCCTAGACATCATCGGTGACGGCGAACAAGCCAGGCAGCATTTCGTGCACGGATTTTTGGAGCAGGTCGAAGGCATTGATTTTGAGAACAAGGTCAAGATGGGCATTCGCAACAACCGCTATGACGCCATGGTGCCGCAAGTGGTGTCGGCGTTGAAACTCAAGGGAAGGGTGCACGCCATGGAAGCGCAGTTATTGCGCGCCCACACCACACGCAAAATCAAATTCACCTTACCCGGCCCCATGACCATCGTGGACACCGTGGCTGACCGTTTTTATGGTGAAGGTGAAGAAGGCCGCATCAAAATGGCCATGGCGTTTGCAGAACTCCTCAACCAAGAAGCGCTGGCACTGCAGGCCGACGGCGTGGACATCATTCAGTTTGACGAGCCGGCATTCAATGTCTATTTGGACGCTGCCGCTGATTGGGGCGTCAAAGCCCTGGAGCGTGCGGCCCTGGGTTTAACCTGTACCACAGCTGTGCATATTTGTTATGGCTACGGCATTCAAGCGAATGTGGATTGGAAAAACACCTTGGGCCAAGAATGGCGTCAGTATGAAAAAGTATTTCCCGCTTTGGCCCAGAGCAGCATCGACCAAGTGAGTTTGGAATGCATGCATTCCCATGTGCCGATGGATTTGATCGCCTTGCTCAAAGGCAAAGATGTGATGGTGGGCGTGATCGATGTGGCCTCTGAGCAAATCGAAACCCCCGAAGAAGTCGCAGACACGATTGGCAAGGCATTGCAGTTTGTGGCCAAAGACAAGCTGTTTCCCTGCACCAATTGCGGTCTGGCACCGATGAGCCGCGAAGTGGCGCTGAAAAAGCTGGAGGCGCTGGCGAAGGGGGCGGCGTTGGCCAGGGCCAGGCTTTGATGTCGTCGCTCAGTTTCGATCGAAAAAAACCGATTCAATCTGCGTCAAGCAATATTGGCAAAGGGCTTTTCGGGGTGTAGAGATATCTGCGGCTGGAAGAATGGTCAGCTCGACCGTCAAAGGCGCCGCACGGATGATGTTGCGCATGCATTCCAACAAGGTCATATCGCCATGGAATCCAGCGGCTGTTGACAACTGACCGGCTGCATCTTTATAGCGGATACACACAGGAAAAACGGGGGTTTGAGATTCCACGCCCGCTTGAAACAAATTGGCTTTGAAGGGCAGCAACACATCACCGGTTGATGAGGTGGCTTCTGGAAAAAAAGCCACGATGTCTTGGTCTTTCAACAACTCCACCATCTCAGACGACACTTTGCGGGTGCTGTTTTTCAAGTCTTGAAGGTCAATGAACAAAGCGCCGGATGCCTCGACCATTTTGCCCACCACCGGCCAAGACCTGACTTCGGTGGTGGAGACGAATCTGCAAGGCACGACGCTGTTGAGTACTTGAATATCTACCCATGAAATATGGTTGGCGGCTAAACAATAGCCGCCCGCTGCGGGTAACAGTTGCTTGTGGTGGACTTGCAGTTTCAGGCCAAACGCACGCAAAACCCTTTGGGACCAGCCCATGATGTAGATATTTTGGGAAGGGCGAGAAAGCCATGGAAAACAGAACACGGCCATCAAAAACGCCTCGGTGATCAGCCACAGCACCTTTGCAAACGTAAATATTGTTTTGATTGAGAATATAAAAGAATTATGTTTAGACAATTTAGCCTTTCAAAATGCTGACTGTGTTACCCTTTGAAATCTGCGACTATTGTATGAATGTGATCTATGGACTTGCGTGTTTGCTGGGCCTCAACGGATAAAGATATCGAACGCGTTCAAAAGTTTCGATTCCGAATCTTCAGCGAAGAATACACCCCCAAATTCCCCAAAGATCATCTCGGCTTAGACATTGACGCTTACGACCGTTTGTGTGAGCACCTGATGCTGGTGGACAACGCATCGGAAGAAATTGTCGGCAGTTATCGAGTGATTCCGCCTTCTGCTGCCCAGCAAATTGGCAGCATGTACTGTGAATCTTTGTTTGATTTGTCGCCGCTCAAGCACATTCAACCCCATACCGTCGAGATTGACAGATCGTGCATTGACAAAAATTACCGCAACGGTTCGACCATTTTGTTGATGTGGAAGATGATTTTCCAATTTGTGCAACAACACCGATTCGAATACATCATGGGGTGTTCCAGCATGTCGATTGACGATGGCGGGCATGCTGCTTTCGTTTTGCATGAGCGATTGAAAAAGCTCAATCACTATTCATCCGAATTTTTTATCAAAGCGCTCAACCCTGTTGTTTTGGGTGAGTTTGTGCCCACTGGCAAAGTATCTATTCCGCCCATACTCAAGGGCTATTTGAATTTGGGCGCCAAAGTATGCAGCGAGCCCGCGTTTGATGCTTTGTTCAATACCGCTGACTATCTGACGCTGTTGAAAGTGTCAGAGATGAAAACAAACTATATGCAACGATTCACCAGAATCGCATCACCGCTTCTTTAAATTCACACCCAACAACATAGAGGTTGTGGAATAGTCGGTTGACAGCCCCAATATGCCTTTGTTTTGAACGGTTTGCGCATTGACGTAGGTTCCAAATACCCTGTCCCAGATAGAGAAATAAAAACCGTAGTTGCATTTGCCAAATTGCTCGTCAATATGGTGGTGCAAAAAATGCATTTGAGGCGTGACGATCAGCCATTCCAACTGGCGGGCGTAAGGCAATTTGACGTTGGAGTGGTTCAAATGTTGGCTGACCACATCGATCAATACAACGATCACAAAGGCGGTGGGGTTTTGCGGAAGTAACAGCAACGAGGAAATCAACGTGCCGGGCAGCAAAATCAAAACAATGTGCAGCGGCGAACCTCTGATGCCGGAAATCCAGTTGAGTGATTGCACAGAGTGGTGAAACGCATGTATGCGCCAAGCCCAAGGGGTGTGCATAAACCGGTGAACCACATACCCCAAGAAATCGGTCAGCACCAAATACGCCAAGACCTGTAGGGCGGTGCCCCCGTCGATCAGTGTTTGCAGGAATGAATGCGGTAGTTGGAAAAGCGCATGGAAAAGCTGCAACAAAAAAGGTTGGATGAGTTCTTCAACCGCCAATGCCACAGCCAATGCCACTGCAATGAACAACACATCAAAGCGGGCAATTTTTTGGTTCGCATAAGAAGGCATGGGGTATTTCAAGGAAATG
>JALRAA010000479.1 GCA_023262645.1 Burkholderiaceae bacterium | reverse complement strand
GGGCAGCATGAAGCCCAGCAGGAGGGTGGTGCGGCGGGCAAAGCGCATGCAGTGTCTCCGGGATCGAGTTGTTTTAGCGGTTTCCAGAGCGCTTTTGAAAGCGCTTTCAAAAAGTGTCTCATACGCCTCGAAATCTTGTCAACCGTGGTCAGCGAGGCCTCAGCACACCAGCGAAGCGCATGCGGTGAGCACCTCGTCTATGTGAAGGCGGCTACAGGATGAAATGACGGGGAGTCAGAGGTTATTCCGGTCTATGAACCGGATAGAGCGCCGCGCTCCGCGTCGCTGCCCTCACCTGCTACGGAGGCGGTGAGGGTCTTGAAAGAGGGGCCGGATTGACCGACGGTTAACCCACCGCGCTCTCGACATCGGTCATTGGTGAATGACGGACATCAGTCCCCTTGACCACGTAAATCACCGCCTCGGCGAGATTCTTGGCATGGTCGCCGATTCGCTCTACCGCCTTGGCGACGAATACCAGGTCGATGCAGGCACTGATGGTGCGGGGGTCTTCCATCATGTAGGTGATGAGTTTGCGAAGCAGTCCTTCGAATTCGCTGTCGATCTGACGATCCTGCTTGATCACCTCGAGCGCACCCACAGGATCGAGACGCGCAAAGGCATCGAGCGCCTTTCGCAGGAGCTCAACCGCCATTTCAGCTTCGAATTGCAGGTCGTTCACGGGGAGCCGTAGCCGCGTAGCGAGCCCCACGTCGAGCAGGCGCTGAACCACCCGCGCAGTGCGTGCCGCCTCGTCACCCACCCGCTCAAGGTTGGCAATGATGCGGCTGATCGAGATGAGCAGTCGCAGATCACGCGCAGTCGGCTGCCGCAGGGCAATGATGCCCGACA
>JALRAA010000478.1 GCA_023262645.1 Burkholderiaceae bacterium | reverse complement strand
GATACCAATGCTTGTCACTCAGCGGTGGGCTGGTCCAATGCCCACCGGAAGGATCGGGGTTCAGGTTGATACCGACCACGCCATGGTCTTTGACGCAGCGCTCCAACTCAGGAATACAAGTGGCCGGGTCAACGCCCGGCGACTGCGGCAGCATGGCCACAGGCACAAAGTGGTCGGGAAACAAAGTGGACACCCGAAAACACAATTCGTTGCAAATGGCCGCCCAGGTGGAAGACACGGAAAAGTCGCCAATATGGTGGGCCATGAAGGAAGCACGCGGCGAGAACAATGTGATGTCACTGCCCCGCTCTTTCATCAATCGCAGCTGATTGCTTTCTATGCTTTCGCGCAATTCGTCGTCGCTGATTCGAAGCTCATCAGCGCGTGGCATGCTGGCTGGATCGCTGATGCCTGCGATCTGGCGGTTTCGCCATGTTTCAAGCGCCTTGGGCGCGGTGGTGTAGTGGCCATGACAATCTATCACCAAGTCCATTTTTTTACTCCTTTAGCACCGTTGAACAACAGGCTATATACCCAACACATTCCACGGGATGAGGGCTTTGAACACACCCGAGCCCAACACCAAATGGGGTCCAAAAGGCAAAGGCTCACCGGCTTTGAGTCGCCCGCGCACGCGCTCGTAAATCGCAAACAACACGCCACTGACCGATGCCAACAACACCAACGCAGGCAACGCGGTCCAGCCCAACCAAGCCCCCAGTGCCGCCAACAATTTGAAATCGCCTTCGCCCATGCCTTGTTTGCCCGTGAACCAACCGAACACCGCTTGCACTGACCACAGCAACCCATAACCCAATGTGGCACCCCACACGCTTTGCTCCAGCGTCACAGGTATCC
>JALRAA010000477.1 GCA_023262645.1 Burkholderiaceae bacterium | reverse complement strand
GTTTTCAATGGATTGATTTGGCAGCCGATGACGAACATTTCGCCGTTGCGTATCACCACATATCCATCGGTCAGCTGGACTTTGCCTTCGCGCGCGGCCTTGACCTCCCAGCCTTCCAGCACCATGCCTGCCTCGAGGCGTTCTTCAAAAAAATAGTTGAAGGCGGCTTTTTTGTTGTCCGCGATTCGGGTTTGGGGTGCTGTTTTGCTGGCCATGAGAGAGAAAAATAAACAAGACGGGGTCTTTACAATTGCCCGCAACGCCAGTGTGGCATGAACTGCATTCTATGAAAACCATTGAGAAGTCTGTATTGATCTGGTTCAGTGCCCGTGAAATGTTCGATTTGATTGTGGATGTGCCGTCCTATCCCCAGTTTCTTCCATGGTGCGACAAGGCTGAGATCTTGGCCCAAACCGATAACGGCATGACCGCACGCATAGGCATGGCCTTCGGCGGATTGCACAAAAGCTTCACCACACAAAACACCCACATTGCAGGCAGACAAGTTCAACTCGATTTGATTGACGGCCCTTTCAAACATTTGAGCGGTGTATGGGATTTCATTCCTGTCGGCGAAGAACAGGCTTGTCGGGTCGAGTTGAAGTTGTCCTACAGCTTCGATTCGGTGTTTGGTGCCATCGTGGGACCGGTGTTTGACAAAATTGCCTCGACCTTGGTTGACGCATTTGTCAAACGTGCTGAAGCGGTTTATCAGCGGTGAATATCGAGATTGTGTGGTCTGCTGCCCAACGAGAGGTTGAGGAAGTGGTGTGGCCAACAAGCACCGGCGCCACAGTCGAACAAGCCTTGTTTTTTTTGCGCGGATGTTCTGCAGCATTTGCGGCCCTACCCATGCAAGATTGGCA
>JALRAA010000476.1 GCA_023262645.1 Burkholderiaceae bacterium | reverse complement strand
TCAGGGTGCGAATGGCGCGTTCATGCGCGGGTGCACTGCGCGCAGTGACCAAGGCCGTGCGAATGCGCATGGCCGGTGTGCCTTCTTGTTGCAGTCGGTGCAGCGCAGCCAACAAAGGTTTGAAGGGGCCCGCCAACAGGGGCTGTGCCGCTTTGGCGCGCTCATGGGCTTGAAAGGCCGACAAGCCTTCTGCTTGGAATACGCGTTCGGCTTCGTCCGAGAACAACACGGCATCACCGTCAAAGGCAATGCGAACTTCATGTGGATGTTCTTCAGAAGCATGAGCCGAGTGCGGATACACCTGCGCCGCAGGCACGCCTGCGTCGAGCGCGGCACGCACGTCCGACAAATGGGTCGACAAAAACAAGTTGGCATTGAGTGGTTTCAAATACCGCCAAGGTGATTGACCCCGTGTGAAGCTGCCGCGCTGAATGGGCAAGCCATAGTGCTGCGCCGAACGAAACACCCGCATGCCCGACACAGGGTCGTTGCGCGACAGAATGACCACTTCAACGCGCTGCGTTTGCGCGTCGTTGAACGCCAGTAATTTTTTGACCAAAGAAAAGGCCACACCCGGTTTGGCGGGTTCTTCCAAGCGTTCGAGTTGAAGCTTCATGTAGGCGCGGTCATCGCCTTGTTCAAAGACTTGGTTCTCTTCTTCAAAATCAAACAAGGCGCGCGATGAAATCGCCACCACCAATTGACCGTCTAAGCTGACTGCCATCGTGCGCTCCTTGGGTGATGCAAGTTCAACGGACCCATTGGTTGAGTTCCATGATGGGCATGAGCACCGCCAACACAATGAGCATGACCACGGCACCCATGGCCACAATCAGCAAGGGCTCCAAGATGGTGGCCAAGGCCAGGGC
>JALRAA010000475.1 GCA_023262645.1 Burkholderiaceae bacterium | reverse complement strand
GTGACCTTGAGGCATGTGGTTGATACAGCCACCGATGCCCAAGCTGTGGAAGACGCCACTGAAGCTTTGGCCAAAGGCACAGAAGCCTTCGCCGCAGAACGCATGAACCACAGCATTCAAAAGGCCTTGTCGGGCCAGAACATTCAAAGCCTTTAATTAAGAACATCATGCCCGTCATCCAAATATTGCCGCACGCTGAATACTGCCCCGAAGGCGCTCAAATTTCTGCGCCTGCAGGCACCAGCATTTGCGAAGCCTTGCTTGACCACAAAATCAACATCGAACACGCCTGCGACATGAGCTGTGCATGCACCACTTGCCACGTCATTGTGCGCGAGGGCTTGAACAGCTTGAACGAAGCCGAAGAAACCGAAGAAGACTTGCTCGACCGCGCTTGGGGCTTAGAACCCAATTCCCGTTTGAGCTGCCAAGCGTTTCTGGGCAAGCAAGACGTGGTCATTGAAATTCCCAAGTACACCATCAACCACGCCAAAGAAAACCATTGACAGTTTTTGCGCTTGAATTGGGATTACAGTTGGGTCATGCGCCAATTATTTCTAGACACCGAAACCACCGGTCTTTCCGCTGAAGGCGGCGACCGCGTCATTGAGTTGGGCTGCGTCGAGCTGGTCAACCGCAAGCTCACGGGCAACAACCTGCATTTCTACTTCAACCCTGGCCGCGACAGCCACGAAGATGCGCTCAAGGTGCACGGCATCAGCAACGAATTCCTGCGCGACAAGCCCAAGTTCCACGATGTCGTTCAAGACATCTTGGACTACGTAGAAGGCGCAGAAATCATCATCCACAACGCCGCCTTCGACGTTGGGTTCTTGAACAAAGAACTCGAGTTGGCTGGCAAAAAGCCATTC
>JALRAA010000474.1 GCA_023262645.1 Burkholderiaceae bacterium | reverse complement strand
GCCGGTCCCTCTCGCCGAGTTGGCGGCAGCGACGGCGGGGTGGGCGGCGGCCCGCAAGGTGGGCGAGGGCGGCTTCGGCGTAGTGTACCGGGCACCAGACACAGCAGAGGACTGCGACGCGGCGCGCCCAGACAGCAACACAAGACAGATTCACACACATTCCTTGGAAGAGGGACGCGCCGGACACGATGACAAGCCGTGCACCACCTGGAGGGCTTGTGGTGTCTGGCCCAACCGCCAGCGCTCGCAGCACACGCCTCAAGCCCCCAAATGGCGCATCACGCGGGACTTCAACAGCGGCAATTGTCCATGAAAGAAATGCCCGCCCCCGGGCACCACCAACACCGGCAGGGTCTGTGGCCGGGCCCAATCCATCACCGCTGAAAGCGGCACCGTGTCGTCTTCCTCACCGTGAACCACCAGGGTTCGTTCATGCAGGTCAGGGGGCACCGCCGGCACCTGAAACCGAGAGGCCGCTGTGCCCACGAGCACCAGTTGCTCGATCGGCCGCTGCCCCGCCAGTTGCGCAGCAGCCGAGGCGGTGACAAAGGCCCCAAACGAGAATCCGGCGAGCGAGAGGAGTCCATGATCCGCTTGCTGGGTCAGCACCGCAAGCAAATCGTCCACTTCTCCGCGGCCTTCGTCATAGTGGCCCGCGCTGTGGCCCACGCCTCGGAAGTTGAAGCGCACGGCGCTCCAGCCGCTTTGCACAAACGCACGCGCCAATGTTTGCACCACTTTGTTGTCCATGGTGCCACCGAAGAGCGGGTGCGGGTGAGAGATCACGGCCACGCCTTTGCTCGGGCCGCTGGGGTCATCCCGCAACGCCTCAATATCGCCACAGGCGCCATGCACGGTGAGCCGCTGGGTTTG
>JALRAA010000473.1 GCA_023262645.1 Burkholderiaceae bacterium | reverse complement strand
ATACCTACAACACCAATAATATTACCCTGTCCATCTCTTCGTGTAGTGGCATTGAGCAAAACTTCAATACGAACACCGTTTTTGGTGATCAAAGGGAACTCAAAGTTTTCAGTTTCAGCTCCTTGAAGAGCTCCATCGAGAACTGCCTGCACAGCTGTCTTGAAGTCATCAGTAATAAACTCTTGTACAAGCGAATGGCCCATAACTGTCGATGAATCGAATGCGTGTTAGGGACCTCAGGACGAGTTGTTGCAAAGACGTGATAATAACGGCATAACTCACCTTCTTCGTTAGTGTATCCTACCAATCTCATCGCGCACTGATTCCAAACATTAACTCGTCCTAATGTGTCTACTCCGAAGATTGGGGCGTTGGCTGTATCAATCAAACGAGTATACTCTCTCTCCTGTGCAATGCGGCCTGTAATATCTTGTCCAATTCCAACAACACCAATCACCTTGCCCTGCTCATCGCGACGGGTAGTAGCATTCAGGAGCACGTCCAAGCGGACACCGGCTTTAGTCATAAGGGGAAACTCAAAGTTGGCCGTCTCCTCCCCATGGAGTGCCATATCAAGAACTGCCTGCACGGCTGTCTTGAAATCATCAGTAATGAACTCCTTTACCAAATTCTTGCCCATAACCTCCTCAGTGGAGTAACCAACTAATTGCATGGCACATTGGTTCCAAACGTTGACACGTCCAAACGTATCCACACCGAAGATAGGAGCGTTGGCAGAGTCAATGAGCTTGGAATACTCCCTCTCTTGGGCCAAACGAGCGGTGATGTCTTGACCGATACCTACAACACCAATAATATTACCCTGTCCATCTCTTCGTGTAGTGGCATTGAGCAAAACTTCAATACGAACACC
>JALRAA010000472.1 GCA_023262645.1 Burkholderiaceae bacterium | reverse complement strand
AGACAATGGTTGCTTGCGGGTGATTCCCGGCTCGCACCGCGATCATCAGTTGCATCCGCACCTGCATGAGGACCGCACCGATCTCACGCTCACGCAACGCATGGCCGATGGCACGTTTGACGCCAGCCAGGCTGCGGATCTTGAGTTGCAGCCCGGACAGATGTCGCTGCACGATGTCTACATGGTGCACGGTGCCGAAGCCAACCGATCCGGGCAACGTCGCACCGGTGTGGCCTTGCGCTACATGCCGGGCTCGTCCCTGTTTGACCGCAGTTTCACCCCCTCGCAAGGCAAGACCGGCTTGCAGGTGAGCTTTGCCACGCGGCCCCTATGGTTGTTGCGCGGCGAGGACCGCACGGGGCGCAATGACTTTGCCATCGGGCACCGGGCAGCGCCCACAAAAATGGCCTGAACGCGTCAGGCCATGTGAGAAGTGGTGCCGATTATCGGATTCGAACTGATGACCTACCGCTTACAAGGCGGTTGCTCTACCAACTGAGCTAAATCGGCGTGACTGGAATTCTACCTGCGCTGTTATTTGATGCGGGTCAGCACCGGGCGCTTGCCAGCGGGCGGCGTGCTGGGGGGTTCGGGGGGGGCGTCGCTGGCAGGGCGGTTCGTCGTCACGGCTCGCGGTCCTTTGTCCGACGCAGGCGCGGCCGGGAAAGCCATGCCTTGCCCGTTTTCACGCGCATAGATGGCCATCACGCGGTCCACAGGCACCAGGATTTCGCGCACCACCCCCGCAAATCGCGCCTTGAACTCAATGAGCTCATTGCCGATCAACAAGCCGTTGGTGGCATCGGGTCCGATATTCAGGACCACCTGCCCATCCTTGATGAACTCAGGAGGAACCTGAACGGTCTCGTCTGCCATGACCGCCACATACGGCGTGAAGCCGCTGTCAACAC
>JALRAA010000471.1 GCA_023262645.1 Burkholderiaceae bacterium | reverse complement strand
TGGAAGCCGGATTACAGCAAAATCCGACTCGATTTGTTGGTAAGTAACTATTAAATTTTGATTTTAAGGACCCCAAAATATTTTTCAGTTATCAGTCACTAAAAATTAGTGAGGTCTTAAAACGAAAATTTCGAACCTAGGGAGAGCATATAATAGTCGAAAATGTGAAGTTGAGATCAAAATCGAGGTTTTTTCGCGGCCAGACGGTTCGGGCTTTGCGCCGGCGCGGCAACAAAAAACGCCGAAGCTCATTGCGAAGCACCATGTTCAAACATAACCCAATTTTTGAAAGAACCACCAACAGCCGGGTTGGCGCAAAGCATGTATTACGGGATGATTGTTTCCAGCGATCAATTCTCCAAGTTCCAAAATTTATCGGTCGTGTAGAAAACGGTGTCAATGAAATACAAGACTTCATTCTTGGTCAATACGTTTTCATCATGCAGATCTTCGATGATGATGCCGAGCTCATCATGGATGTAATCATTATTGCGATTATTTCGGAAGCCATTTGCGGCCATAAACGTTTTAACGGACTCAATGTCGGTGACCGAATCTGTGGAAACGTAGTTTTGTTGGATTGCGCAGTATAATTGATTGTTCTCCCGGATAAAACCTAAGAGCTGATAGGCGGTATCTACAAAAAAATAATTGTGCAGTAGAAGATTCTGAAAATACTCCAGCCAGCACCGATAGTAAATGGCGTCGTTCAGTTTTATGACATGTCGATTGTCTTTCAGAAAAACGCGTTGTTCGGCTCCTTCGCTCACATATTGGCTGAAGTCAATGTTATAGAGCCACAGCTTATTGTCAGCAATGAAGGGTATTAGGCTCTCTTCTTCTTGTTTTTTGAAACGCTTTTGATCTTCAATCTCTCTGCTTGTTCCCGTGCCTTCTCCAAGGTAACGGGCGATTGATTGGAGAGTTCCTCCAAACCTAAC
>JALRAA010000470.1 GCA_023262645.1 Burkholderiaceae bacterium | reverse complement strand
GTGAAAGTCGATGGACACACCGGCAAGGGCATCACCGCCAAAGACATCGTGCTGGCCTTCATCGGAAAAATTGGCACCGCTGGCGGCACGGGCTACACCATCGAGTTCGCAGGCTCAGCCATCCGTGCGCTCAGCATGGAAGGCCGCATGACCTTGTGCAACATGGCGATTGAAGCAGGCGCGCGCGCCGGGTTGGTGGCTGTGGATGAAAAAACCATTGCCTATGTGAAAGGCCGTCCGATGGCGCCTGGCACCGACCGCGCCAGCGGACAGTTTGTCGGTGGCGTGGAATGGGACCAAGCCGTGACGTATTGGAAAACCTTGCATTCCGATGCGGATGCACATTTTGATGCGGTGGTCACGCTCGACGCCGCGCACATCGCGCCGCAAGTCACTTGGGGCACGTCGCCTGAAATGGTGTTGTCCGTGCTGGACAAAGTGCCCGACCCCGACAAAGAAAAAGACAGCAACAAACGCGACGCGATCGAGCGTGCTCTGGCCTACATGGGGCTAGAACCCGGCAAGCCACTGGCCGATGTGTTTGTCGACAAAGTGTTCATCGGTTCTTGCACCAACAGCCGCATCGAAGACATGCGCGAAGCCGCCAAAGTGGTGAAGCATTTGGGCCAAAAAGTCGCGCCCAACATCAAGTTGGCGATGGTGGTGCCCGGTTCTGGCTTGGTGAAAGCACAGGCCGAAAGCGAGGGCTTGCATGAGATTTTCAAAGCCGCCGGTTTTGAATGGCGTGAACCCGGTTGTTCCATGTGTCTGGCCATGAACGCCGACAAACTCGAACCCGGTGAGCGCTGTGCCTCCACCAGCAACCGCAATTTTGAGGGTCGACAAGGCAATGGTGGGCGCACCCATTTGGTCAGCCCGGCCATGGCCGCTGCGGCAGCCATCCACGGACATTTTGTCGATGTACGCCAGTTCAGTTGAAAG
>JALRAA010000046.1 GCA_023262645.1 Burkholderiaceae bacterium | reverse complement strand
GGTGACGCTGCTTCACGAAATGCAACGAAGTGGTGCCAAAAAAGGTTTGGCGGCATTGTGCATAGGGGGCGGTATGGGCGTGTCCCTCACCGTAGAGCGTTGACAGCCTGTGTTTGAAAAAGTTGCTGGTTAACCCGCCAGCAACTCCAACACTTGTTTTTTTCCCATTTTGCGCACAGCAGCAATGGCTTTGAGTTGGCTGGCACGTGGTCTGGCTGTGCCTTTTTCCCATTTGTAAACCGATTGGCCAGTAACGCCCAACAGGGCGCCCATTTCATTGGCTGACAAGTCGAGCTTTTGTCGAAGTTTGGCAAACCCCGCTGGACGAAAACGCAATGACTTTTCGCTGTCGTCTTCTGCGACAACAGCAGGCGCAGTCACTGTGTGTTTGGTCAAGCGCGCTATGCTTAATTCCAGAGATGACAGACGACGTTTGAGAGAAGCAATTTCAGAACGGTAATGTGATGAAGCTTTTTTCAAAGCGGCGTTTTCCGCTTTGATTTCTTTTTTGGAAATTCGCGCAATTTCAGACTTCAACTGATTGGCAAAGGTACTCATGAATACTTTCAGAAAATATGAAGATTTGATGAAATTATTTTGACAGATTTTATGGGTGACAAATTCCCAAAAATAGATATTTCCCGAAATACGAATTTTCAAAATGGCTGATTGCCAGTATTCGATGGGGTTCAAGACGCAAAAAGCAGATTGCTTCCATGAAAACTGTCATATTTCTCGGGGGTTTATGTGATAAGTTAAAGCATGGTTGGTTCGTGCCAATTTTGTGGAGAGTGAAAAAATGCGTGCTATCAAAAAAGCCAAGCGAATCATTGAAAAAGACCCAACGCAACCTGTTGCAAAGTTTTTAACTTCCCTGATTTTGTCGTTGGAGACAAACAATGAATTTCCTACTCGCCAACTGTATGAATTGTCCATTGACGACTTCGATTTTGCTTTGCAAATTCTGAAAGAGTGGCGCATCGACAGACATTACATGGGTAAAGCCAAAATATTTGACGTGGCCTACCATGCCCACGACACAATCAACCCAAAGAAGTAATTCGGCGTTTCAGCCAACCCAATCCGCCAGAGGTTCCACCGGCAACCGCGCCCAGGGCGGGCCGGTATTCACAACCCAGCCAACCATCCCAGCCACATTGCGCTGAAACTTCTTCGATCGTGTCAAACAACGTGTCGTAATGCAATTCGCCCGTGTCGGGTTCATGGCGTTGCGGTACGCCAGCGATTTGCAAATGTGCCACTCTGCCTGTAGGTAAATAGTGGCGTATCTTGTTTTGCACATCGCCTTCGACAATTTGACAATGGTAGAGATCAAACTGCACTTTGAGGTTTGGCAGATTCACCTCCTGCACGATCGCGTGCGCATCGTCTTGTCGGTTTAAAAAGAAATGCGGAATGTCTCGGGTGTTGATCGGTTCAATCAATACTTCGCGACCGGCTTTGGCTGCTGTCTCCGCTGCCCATCGCAAATTTCGCAGGTAGGTATCGCGCATGGGGCCTGGAGTCGCGGCATGGGGCGCACTGGTCTGTAACAGTGTTGGCAAAGGGCTGGGTAGACGAAAAGATTCTGGCACCAGTCCAGCCATCACATGGATACGGGGACATTGCAACGTGTCAGCGTACTCCATTGCCATCATGAAACCGCGTTTGAACTCTTCTTCTCGTCCCGGCAGACAAGTGGTGCCCCGAACACCTTGGTCCCAAGCGATTTGTGCCGTATCACGGTCATGCCCAGCCGGTGGTGCATTGAACAGCACTTGTTGCAACCCAGTGTCCTTGAGTGCTGCCGCAATTTCTTGCGCACTCACTGCATAGGGAAACAAATATTCAACGCCTTTGAAGCCGTCCTTGGCTGCTGCGGAAAAGCGTTCCATGAAGGGCAGTTCGTTGTACAAAAAAGAGAGGTTCGCGGCAAATTTCAACATACAGCTTCTTTCATTCAAACAAGGGATTACCAATGCGCGCCGAAACTTTGACGCAATTCTTCAATGTCTGATTCAGACAAAGCACTGTGGTTGGTCAACAAGGTCAGGCGGGCGGTTTCTTCGAGTTCTTCTAGCGTGGCCATGGCTTGCGCGGGGCTATCATGCCAAACATTGGGCCCAAGCCGAGACATCATGACCGCATGCAAAGGCAAGCCATGCTGTGCGTAATGCGTGATGGTTTGCGCCACCTTGTCAGCGGCGGTCACATCGCCCGGGCGGTGGTAGTCAATCAGCGGCACATGACCGACTTTCATCACAAAGTAAGGCGTGATCGGCGCCAGCAACTCAGTACCCATCGGGGTTTGAAACTCCGAATTTTTCAAACTCAGCGCAACCAAATGCGTGCTGTGGCTGTGAATAATGCAGCAGGTTTGCGGCGATAGCGTTTGGCTTGCGCTGTAAATTCGGCAGTGCAGTGACAATGTTTTGCTGGCTTTGGCGCCACTCAGTTGCACGCCATGGGCGTCGACATGCGCCAATTCGTTGGGGTCTAAAAAACCCAAACAAGCATCGGTGGGGGTGATCAAAAATCCATCGTCTATCCGCATGCTGATGTTGCCAGCGGTGGCGTGCACGTAGCCTCGCTCGAACAAGCTTTTTCCCACACGGCAAATCTCTTCGCGGGCTTGGCCCCATCCCTTGTTCAAATTCAACTGTGTCATGGGTGCGCTGCCTGGTGTAAGAACTGAAATGCTTTGGTAAAGAAATCGGCGCTGCCGAAGTTACCCGACTTCAGCGTGATGTGTAGACCACCTGACGGGGCGAACCGACTGGGCGCATAGCACCAAGGCACGCCTGGATCAATTTGTGCTCCGATGGTCAACTGCGAAATTCCCAGAGCCTGGACACACGCGCCAGAGGTTTCACCGCCTGCGACCACCAACTGTGAAACCCCGTGTTGCACCAGTCCTTGTGCCACCAGCGCCAATACCTGTTCGGTGTGTTCGCCTGCGTGTTGTGTGCCTCGTTGCGCTTGCACAGATTTGACTTGTTCGGCGTCGGCTGTGGAATACACCAACACGGGAGAAGACGCCATGTGTGCGGTCGCCCAGTTCACCACTTGTGTCGCAATGTCGGCGGGCGGTGTGTCGCTGGGCCAAGCAAGTGGATCGAGCTGGTAGGCTGCGCCGCCTTGCGCCACAAAGTGGGCCACTTGGCCTTGCGTGGCCAACGAACAACTTCCGCTGATGATGGCTTGTTGACCCCGAGCAGCAGGCAATTTGGCACTGTCCGCTGCGGGTTGTATGCCCCAATTACTTGGCAAACCGATGGCCACGCCAGAGCCGGCTGTCACCAATGGCATGTCCGCCAACGCGGGGCCGAGTCGAAGCAAATCGTCGTTGGACAACGCATCCACAACGGCAATGCTGATGCCTTGCGATTTAAGTTCCGTGATGCGATCAGCGATGGCGTGAACGCCTTTGGCGACACAGCGGTAATCGATCAAGCCTACTTGTCGTTGGCACTGCGCTTGTAAAACATGGACCAAGTTGGCGTCTGTCATGGGTGTCAGCGGATGGTTTTTCATGCCGCTGTCGCTGAGCAATTGGTCGCCAACAAACAAATGGCCTTTGAAAACCGTGCGCTGGTTGTCAGGAAAAGCAGGTGTGGCGATGGTGAAATCGCAACCCATGGCCTGCATCAAGGCTTCGGTCACAGGGCCGATATTGCCTTGGGCAGTGCTGTCGAAGGTAGAGCAGTATTTGAAATACATTTGTTGTGCGCCTTGTTCTTGCAACCACTGCAAAGCGGCCAACGACTGCTTGACAGCCTGCTCGGGCGCGATGGTGCGAGACTTCAAAGCAATCACCACCGCATTGCAATCGTCTGGTATTGGCGCATCGGGCAACCCAATGGTTTGAACCACCCGCATGCCAGCGCGAACCAGATTGTTGGCCAAATCGGTGGCGCCGGTGAAATCGTCGGCGATACAGCCAAGCAGCAAACCCATGACACAGCCTTTGAGAAAGTGAACAAACGCCCAAGCATACCCAATGCAAACTCCTGCCCATGGTTACTTCGCATTTATGATGCGTCACATCAAAGTCACTTCGCTGATAAGCGGTTGCATTTCGGTCACCCGGCACCCGCCATTTCTCGGGCATATTTACAAGGAATTGTCAATGAACTATGTGTTTCAGCCCCCACCGATCAACGCGTTGCCAGTGGCTGGCAGTGACTGTTTTTTTCCTGTGCGCCGTGTGTATTGCGTGGGTCGAAATTATGCTGCACATGCCAGGGAAATGGGTTTTGACCCGGACCGCGAGCCACCGTTCTTTTTTTGTAAACCGGGTGATGCGCAATCGGTGGTGGCGGTTCCCCAGGGGCAAACATTAGCCATGCCCTATCCGTCTTTGACTGCCAATTTCCACTACGAAGTGGAGCTGGTGGTGGCATTGGGTCAGGGTGGAAAAAATATCGCGGTGGAAGAAGCTGCCGCCCATATATTTGGTTATGCAGTAGGTTTAGACATGACGCGCCGTGATTTGCAAATCAAAATGCGAGAGCAGGGCAGACCTTGGGAAATTGGCAAAGCCTTTGACTTTGGCGCACCCGTTGGTCTGTTGCATCCGAAGGCGCAAGTGGGTGAATTAGGAGATGCCCACATTTCATTGCAAGTCAACGGCGAGGTGCGTCAGCAAAGCAATTTGAGTCACTTGATTTGGTCGATCAACGAGACGATTGCAAATCTCTCTACCTTGTTCGAACTGCAACCCGGCGACCTGATTTTCAGTGGCACGCCAGAAGGCGTGGGCCCGGTGAAGCCAGGGGACCATATGCTCGGCCAAATTGCAGGACTGACGCCTATTGATGTTGCTGTCGTTTAAACGGTTCTCGCTGGATTTTTTTCAGCCAGGCACATAACCCATTTGCATGGGTAGCCACAGCACGATCGGTGGAAACAACGTCATGGCCACCAACAACAGCAACAACATCACCAAAAACAACCATCCTTCGCGCACCATCGCCATGATGGGAATACCCGTGAGTGCTTTGGTGACAAACAGCAACATGCCAAACGGTGGATGAATCAAGCCGATCATCATGTTGAGCACCACCAACACGCCGAAATGCACTTTGTCGATGCCGAGTAAGCCAACCGCTGGCAGCAACATGGGCACAAACACCAACAACAAGACAGACACATCCAGAAAACAACCCAGCACCAAAAACATGGCGTTGACCATGAACAAAAAGGCCAAGGGTTGCAAGTGTTGCTGCTCAACCCACAACGCCAACGCTTGAGGAATACCTTCGGCAGTGAACGCATATTGCAGCATGAACGAGCCTGCCAAAATGATCGTGATCACTGCGCTGGCTTTGGCAGATTCGATCACCACCGCCCAAAACGCTTGCAAGCTCAGTGCCTTGAATACCCAGGCCGACAACACCAAGGCATGCAAAGCCGCCACCGCAGCGGCTTCTGTGGGGGTGAATACCCCCGAGTAAATTCCGCCCAAAAGCACCACTGGCAATGACAACGGTGCCACGCCTCGCCACAGGGTTCCCCACCATTGCCCGCGCGGCACAGGTTCATCGCGCGGCATGCCGCGCTTGGTGGCGATGATGTGCACGGTGAGCATCATCAGCACGGTCATCAACACGCCGGGAACCACGCCTCCCAAAAAAAGTGCGCCCACCGAAGCACCTGACACCAACGCATAAATCACCATGGGAATAGACGGAGGAATCATCGGGCCCAACGTGGCGCTGGCCACCACCACTGCGCCTGCAAAGCCTGGTGAGTATTCGGGTTTTTTCAGCATTTGCCGAATGGTCACCAATCCCGGTCCAGCAGCATCAGCCAAGGCACTGCCACTCATGCCCGAAAAAACCACGCTCACCAAAATATCCACCTGAGCCAAGCCACCCCGCATACGGCCCACCAGCAGTCGACAAAAATCAAAAATGCGCTCGCTCACTGTGCCCGCGTTCATCAAATTGGCTGCAAACACAAACAAGGGCACTGCCAACAACACATAACTGTTAAAGAGGCCTTGTCCGACTTGCTCGATCACCAACGCCATGTCTTGTCCTTTGAACGCCAAATAAGCGGCGCCTGACATCCACATGGCCAAACCGATGGGCAGCCCCAGCAGCAGGCCCAAGACGATCACCGCCACCATGGCCAACAGCGCCAAAGTCATGCGGACTTCCTCATGAAAAGGACGAGTTGCCAAACACTGTGCAATGCTTTGATCACCATCATCAACAAGGCCACCAGCAAGGGCAAGAACACCCAGAACAACGGCAAACCCATGACCGCGGTGGCCTCACGCCGCATGAACCACACATAGTCCCAACTCGCAGGTAAGGCCCAAAGCGCTAAGCCACCCAGCATGAGTTGACCTGCGGTCTGAAACCCAGTGCGCAACGCAGCAGGTAATGGCGCGATCAAGATGTCGACTGACACATGGCTGGCGGCAGGCACCATGAACGCACACGCCCAAAAAATCACCCATACGTAAAGCACCACGGCCAACTCATCGGTCCATGGCAGGGGTTGATTCCATAAAAACCGGGCCCCGATTTGCAAAATAAACACCACAAACAAAGCCAGAAAAAGAAGACCACCGACGTGATCTAGCCAACGCTTGAAACGTGCCATGCCTCAGCGAACCGCTTCAATGCGAGCCAACAAACCTGTCGGCCAAGAGGCGGCCAGTTCGGAAGTTTGGTAGCGCTGTGTGACTTGTTGTTTGAATGCAGCGACATCGGGCGTGGTGATGCGCAGCCCTTGTTGCTTCATGTAGTCCAAGATATTTTTTTCTTCGGCCAGGCGTTGTTCGTTGTTGAAGAGCGCAGCCGCTTGCGCAGCCTGTTGCACCTTTTGACGCTGGGTAGGTGTCAGGGCATCCCAGGTCTTTTGGCTGATCGCGATAAACAAGGCATCTACCAAATGGCCGGTCAACACCACTTGTTGACTCACCTCGTGAAAGCGCGCTGCACGCACCGTGGGCAAGGGGTTGTCTTGTGCATCAATGGTGCCTGTTTTGAGGGCCATGTAGACCTCTGCGAATGACAGCGGTGTGGCCGTTGCGCCCAAGGCATCGCCCAAAAACAGCCATTCTTTGGAAGCGGGCATGCGCAATTTCAGCCCCTTGAGGTCGGCAGGGGTTTTGACTTCACGCGCTTGCCGCAACACCAATTGGCGTGTGCCCAAATAAGCGGTGGCCAAAATTTTGATACCCATGCGCTCAGAAACTTGCTTGAAACCTTCTTCGCCAATCGGACCGTTGAACACCTTTTGTTGATGAGCCAAGTCTCGCAACACATACCCAGCAGTGAACACCGAAAAATAGGGCACTTGCCGAGACAGATCGGCAGGGGACAAGGTGCTGAGTTCTAAATTGCCACGGGCCATGGCGGCGGCCTCTGCAGCTTGTTTGAACAAACTGCTGTTGAGGTAAATCTTCACGTCAAACTCACCGGGAGCGGTGGTTTGTAATTGGTCTTTGAACACGGTCCACATCTTGGCGTGCCAGTCTTGGGGAACCGCAGCAGAGGAAATACGCAAAGTGGTGGGGGTTTGGGCCCCGACATGCAAAGGCACCAGTGCCAGCCATACCCAGCAAAAAATGGCTGGACCCAATAAAAAAGAGAAAAATCTAAACATAGCCGCGATTCTGACACTGATGTCGCAGGGTAATGGCTCAGCGCATTGAATCCTTTTGTGTGATCGTCTTACACTCGCATGGACTGTTTGGTGTCCCTCTGGGAGAAATATTTTGGTTCGTCGCTCTGCAATTCATGGGTTACTCGTCCTCGCTGTTTTTACGGGCGGACTGAGTGCTTGTGTCAGTTATGACGCCCAAAAACAGATCCAATCCGCTTCCAAAGACACCGCTGCATTCACAGGGGACCAATTGGCATTGGCCATGACGCCTGCTCAACGACAGCATCGTCAGGCATTGACACAGCGCCTGCTGTCTGCACCGCTGGGGCAAAAAGAAGCCGTGGATGTGTTTTTGGTCAACAGCCCGGCGTTGCAAACCCTGCTTGCACAGCATTGGGCGCAATCGGCTTCGGTGGCGCAAGCCGGGCGCATCAGCAATCCAACCCTGGCGATCGAGCGTATCGTCAGCGGCAACGAATCGGAGTGGAGTGGTTTGCTCAGCGTGGGTTTGCTGGACATATTGACATTGCCCCAACGGGCCGATTTGGCGAAACGCCAATTGGTGGAAAACCAGATTCGATTGAGCAGCGATGTGGTGGACCAAGTGACGTTGGTTCGTCAGGCGTGGGTTCGTGCAGTGGCGGCCAATGCCTCTTTGTCTTACGCCCAGCGGGTGGCTGAAGCTGCGCAAGCCAGCGACCAATTGGCGGCTCGCATGTTGGCAGCCGGTAACTTCAATGCCAATGCGCGAAGCCGACACCAACTGTTTCATGCGCAATCTCAAATGCAACTGGCCATGGCCACGCAAGCCAAACTGTCGCGCACCGAAGAATTGGTTCGGTTGCTAGGATTGGATGCTTCTCAAGCCTTGCA
>JALRAA010000469.1 GCA_023262645.1 Burkholderiaceae bacterium | reverse complement strand
GTTCAGGCGCAGGCCTCAACCTCTCTCGTATCCGCTCTTCAAAGGAACTTTTGAAGTCTGGCGGAACTGCATCGGGCCCGGTTTCCTTCATGCGTGGCGCTGATTCTTCAGCTGGCACCATCAAGTCAGGTGGCGCCACACGCCGCGCTGCAAAGATGGTTGTTCTCGATGTTGATCATCCAGATATCGAAGAGTTCATCGAAACCAAAGTTCGCGAAGAAGACAAGATCCGTGCTCTCCGTGATGCTGGCTTCGACATGGACCTCGGTGGAAAAGACATCATCTCTGTCCAATACCAGAACGCCAATAACTCAGTCCGCGTCAACGATGAATTCATGCGCGCATACGAGAACCACACAAACTTCGGACTACGTGCTCGTGCGACTGGCGAAGTAATTGAAGAAGTTGATGCTCGTGCACTTTTCCGCAAGATGGCAGAAGCCGCTTGGGCTTGCGCTGATCCTGGAATCCAGTACGACACCACCATTAACGACTGGCACACCAACCCAGAAACTGGACGCATCAACGCATCCAATCCTTGCTCTGAGTACATGTCACTCGATAACTCTTCTTGCAACCTCGCATCCTTGAACTTGATGAAGTTCCTCAAGAGCGATGGTTCATTTGATGCAAAGAACTTTGTTAAGGCAGTCGAAATCATCATCACTGCGATGGATATCTCAATCTGCTTCGCAGATTTCCCAACCGAAGCGATTGGCGACACCACTCGTAAGTACCGCCAACTCGGAATCGGATACGCAAACCTCGGCGCACTTTTGATGGCCTCAGGTCTTGCTTATGACTCCGAAGGTGGACGTGCACTTGCTGGATCCATCACATCCTTGATGACCGGAACTTCCTATCGCCGCTCCGCAGAAATGGCGGGAATCGTCGGCGCTTACGAAGGTTATGCGCGAAATGCAGCGCCACACACTCGTGTTAT
>JALRAA010000468.1 GCA_023262645.1 Burkholderiaceae bacterium | reverse complement strand
TGGATACGCCAGACCAAAAACCTCTTCGAAGTAAGCAAAGCCTTGCTTAGTGACTAAGAAGATTTCTTCTGGATCAAGATGTTGAAAGAGTGACTTTCGGCAGTAGATGCTCATCGGGATTACTTTCTTCCCTTTGTATTCATCCGAAACTGAGGCGTACGGTCCAGCGATAAGAGCGGTGATATACGTTGGCATCACCTTCGTTGTGGTGAATTCCCACTTCTTCTTGTCACCCATACTCGTTGTGCTCTTTACCGGATTATTGGAGATTACTTGCCAGTGAGCTGGGGCGATTGCTGAAAAATTAAAAGTAGCCTTGAGGTCTGGCTGATCAAAGCAAGGGTACATATTTCGGATAAACGCCGTCTCTCCTTGTGAATATAGATAGACCTCGTTATCGACAGGATCAACAGAACGTTGGAGACCTTCTCCACTCTTGGAATACAACGCTTCAATTTCAATAGTCAAAACATTTTCGCCCTGGAGATTCTTCAAATAGACAGTCTCGCCATCAAAGTCGCTCGTATCAACTGGTGAACCGTTCAAAGTTGCGGAAATGATGCGCTTTCCTACGGCGTCGATAAAAGTGTCATATCCCGGTTTATTGCACGAGAAGTGCACCGTTGAAGTCGCGAGGAATGTTTCTTCACCGGTCGTGACATCAAGATGAATGTCGTAGTGCTGGACTGAGAGATGAGACGAACGTTCAGCGGCTTCAGCGCGCGATAAGTTGTTTCCTGGCATGCGCGTATCCAAGCAGAGATGGCACTCTTTGCCACTATGGAGCAAGTCACAGGTCCGAACTTCCGCCTTCGAAGCTTTCGATTACGCGGTGATCGCATGACAAAGGCTCAATCAGAGGCGCTTTCAGCGCACTGGAATCGTTTTGAAATCCCGCTGCAGGGAGTAATCAATCCTGGTGAACTCTTTCCAACCTTACATC
>JALRAA010000467.1 GCA_023262645.1 Burkholderiaceae bacterium | reverse complement strand
AATTTCAATCTTCATTTCCCTGTTTTGTTTCAACTTGATACCCCTAAATTTTGCAGTAGTTCCTTTAACAGCTCCAATACTTTTGTTGTCATTAGTACTAACCATCAAAGGGCAACCATAAAATAATTTCAAACAGGGATCAACTCTTATGATGTTCTGTCCATTTCCACTTTGTACATTATCATCTCCACATTTGTTGTGTATCAACTTATGGAAAATTTGGGATTTGGGATCACCGGATTTAAGGTCTTCAAAGTTCCCCTTAATAATTATTGTTGAATTGGGAATCTCAAAACTCTCATTTTCTTTAGGATGTTTGTGTTTCAGGACATTGGCAAAAATATTGTCGCTAATAAGGTTTCTGTCTGCATTTGTTGCACAAGCATAAGTGATGTCCGAGTTATCCAATTCTTCAGGTGTAGGCAATGACAATGTAGACCCAATTACCCTTATTGATTTTGGTTATGTCATCTTTTGTGGTCCTTCCTAAATGAATCCTCCTCAAACAATTTCCCCAATCCGGATCGGCAGAAAATCGGTGATTTTGGAAATTCAGGATAATAAGTCTATTGATCAGTTGCCAAAGTGGGTTAGCATTCCTGTTATAAATGACATCCCTTCCGATAGGGTTCAATTGAGAGAAATCTCCACATAATACGACATTCAGGCCACCGAATGGAAAGTTGATGGCTTCTGGATTATATTGGGCGATAAAGTGTCTGAGATATTTATCCAATTTCAAAAAATCTTTGATGTCGAACATAGATATTTCATCCAAAAAAAGCAGTTTAGCATATTTCCAGTTTATTCTGCTATTCCGCAAAACATTTCTCAATTTTCCCCTCAATCCAGCAAGTGAATGAATTGTGTCTCCTTGTACTTGTGCTGCAGCAGTGTTTGTGGTAGCAGAAACAATGAAAACTGAATCATCAAATGGCTGCCCTATTATT
>JALRAA010000466.1 GCA_023262645.1 Burkholderiaceae bacterium | reverse complement strand
CATGTCGTTGCTGTTGCTCAACAGGCCTTTTGGGTTTGTGGCTTTGTTAGGTGTGATCGCTTTGATGGGAATGATTCAGCGCAACTCGGTCATTTTGATTGACCAGATAGAACAAGACCGCGCCAAAGGCATTCCCGCTTGGGACGCCATTGTTGAGTCGGCGGTGCGCCGTTTGCGCCCGATTGTCCTGACCGCGGCTGCTGCGGTGCTCGCCATGATTCCGTTGTCTCGCAGCGTGTTTTGGGGGCCGATGGCAGTCGCCATCATGGGGGGGTTGGTGGTCGCCACCGTATTGACCTTATTGGCCCTGCCAGCCATGTATGCCGCTTGGTTCAGGGTTAAGCGCTGAAGGCCGAATCGTCGGGTGAAGCCGGTTAGAATTTCGCTTTGACCGATTTTGAACGGGCGGTCTGTTCACGCAGACCGCCTTTTGCTTTTATTGTGGCCCGCGCGGGTGGCGAAATTGGTAGACGCACCAGGTTTAGGTCCTGACGCCAGCAATGGTGTGGGGGTTCGAGTCCCCCCCCGCGCACCACCTAATAGGCACTGAAAGTCCCCGAGCGGCCAGTCCTGTGACCGCATTGGGCGGCGCTGACCGGCATTGAATTTTTATTTGGAGCACCTGTCATGACGGTAGTAGTTGAAACTTTGGAAAAGTTGGAACGCAAGATCACCCTGAAGCTTCCTTTGGAGGTGGTGCAAAATGAAGTACAAGCCCGTTTGCGCAAGCTGGCCCGCACCGTCAAGATGGACGGTTTTCGTCCGGGCAAGGTGCCGATGAACGTGGTCGCGCAGCGCTACGGCTACTCGGTGCACTACGAGGTGATGAACGACAAGGTGGGACAGGCTTTTGCGCAGGCTGCCAATGAAGCCAAGCTGCGCGTGGCCGGCCAGCCGCGTATCAGCCAGAAGGACGAAGCCCCGGAAGGTGCCTTGGCTTTCGATGCCACCTTCGAGGTCTACC
>JALRAA010000465.1 GCA_023262645.1 Burkholderiaceae bacterium | reverse complement strand
ATCAAATTCTGAGTCACCGCCTTGATGAAAAAAGCGCCCCATGGGGCGCTTTTTTATTTCAACTTTGATGGGTGATGCAAACAGGTTTTTAATCAAACAAATCGGGTTGGTCTTTGGAGATACGCGCAAACAAAGGCTGAAACTGAAACCAACCTGCATAAGACGAACCCACAATCGGATAGGCCTGCTCAGCGGCGGCTTGGGTAACCATCTTCAAGGGCTTGCCGTGGGAAGCTGCCTCTGCCATCAACTGCACTTGGCAGCAACGTTCCATGGCGATGTACCACCAAGCAGCGGCCTCCACCGAATCACCCACGGTTAACAGGCCATGGTTTTGCAAAATAGCACCCTTGTTTTTGCCCAAGGCTTTGGCAATTCGCTCGCCTTCGTCCAACTCAAGCACTACGCCTTCGAAATCGTCATGTACCACATGGTCTTTATAAAAAGCACATGAATCCAATGAAATGATGTCCAAAGGTCTGCCCAAGGTAGACCAGGCGCGACCATGGGGCGCATGGGTATGCGCAGCGGCCACAACATCTGGGCGTGCATGGTGAATGCGGGAGTGGATGGCAAAAGCCGCTTCATTAACAGGGTGAACGCCCTCCACCACATTGCCTCGGTGATCAACGCGAATCAAATTGGATACCTTGATTTGGCTGAAATGCACGCCAAACGGGTTGACCCAAAACGTGTCTGTGAATTCCGGGTCGCGTGCGGTGATGTGACCCGCCACGCCTTCGTCAAAGCCGAAACGGGAAAACAAGCGAAATGCTGCAGCCAACATTTGTTTGCGGTGCAACCGTTCCTCTTGAACGCTCTTGAATTTAGGGGGCTGCGGCAAGGCAGGAGAAACACCATCACCCAGTTTTTGGTGCCGCTCGTGCATGCTGGAAATTTCCGAGGGTGCGTTCATGGCTTCTGGCCTCCTATAAGGTTTTGGATTTCCAGTGTATTCCAATCACGCGGATTGAAATACACA
>JALRAA010000464.1 GCA_023262645.1 Burkholderiaceae bacterium | reverse complement strand
AGTGGCTGTTCACAGAGCCACAGGTATTGATTTTGGACGAGCCCACACGCGGTATAGATGTGGGGGCAAAGTATGAAATCTATTCCATCATTGCGGGCTTGGCAGCCCAAGGCAAATCCATTTTGATGATCTCTTCTGAACTGCCCGAGTTATTGGGTATGTGCGATCGAATTTTGGTGTTGAATGAAGGCCGGTTTGTGGCTGAATTTCCAGCCCATCAAGCCACCCAAGAAAACATCATGAGATCTATCGTGACATCTACGGAGAAAAAAACATGGCACTGAGCTCACTCACAAATCAGCCAAGCCCGCCTCAAGGTCAAACATTCATGAGTGAATTGGGACAAGGTTTAAAGAATTACGGCTTGTTTGTTTCGCTGATTGCCATCATGGTTTTTTTTCAGATCATGACAGACGGGGCTTTGTTTGAACCCCTCAACCTCACCAATATCATTTTGCAAAACAGCTATATCGTGGTGATGGCGCTGGGCATGTTGCTCGTGATCGTCGCAGGCCATGTCGATTTATCCGTGGGCTCCGTGTGCGGTTTTATTGGTGCAGTGGCAGCGGTGTTGATGGTCAACCATCAGGTGAATTATTTTCAGGCAGGGCTTATGTGCTTGCTGCTGGGTGCGCTGATAGGCGCGGTACAAGGTTATTGGGTGGCGTACCACCAAATTCCTTCTTTCATTGTCACGTTGGCAGGAATGTTGGTGTTCAAAGGCTTGGCGCTTGCGGTGTTGCAAGGAAGATCTGTCGGTCCTTTCCCGGAACAATTCCAATTGTTGAGCACCGGTTTTATCGCCGATCCATTCCAAACCGAGTCTGTCAAATGGTTGTCCTTTTTCCTGGGCGTGGGCTTGGCCTGTGTGTTGTTCATAGCCAAATTTCGTGACTATCTTTTGCGTATCAAACACGGCGTGGACAGCGAGCATGTCCTGTCACTCGTTGGTACCAGCTTGATCACCTCTTTGTTGATATTGGCATTCACTTAC
>JALRAA010000463.1 GCA_023262645.1 Burkholderiaceae bacterium | reverse complement strand
GTGCTGGGCAAGACCGCTGGCAAAGATGCCGACAACCACAAACCCACGTATGTGTCTTTGCTGGGCCTGCAAGCTGCGCAACAAGAGGCGACCCGCTTGGCCGCGCAAGCGCAGCAGGCTTTGTCGCACAGTGGCCTGACAGACACCCAGGCCTTGCAATCGCTGGCAGACTGGGTACTGCAGCGAAAGCATTGAACTGACTTACATTCGCGGTTGGAAAGCCGCACCACCGGCAGCTCACGAGGAGATCAGCATGGCTTTGTTCATATGGGGTTTGGTGTTGTTTTTGGGCAGCCACTCGGTGCGCGTTTTCGCAGACCACTGGCGCACAGAAAAATTGGCCCAATGGGGCGAGAAGTTTTACAAAGGCTTGTACAGCGTGGCGTCGCTGGTTGGCTTTGTGTTGATGGTTTATGGCTTTAGCAAAATTCGTTGGGACAGCCCTTGGCTGTGGTACCCCCCAGTGGGCATGCGCCATTTGGCGGCTTTGTTGATGTTGCCCGCGCTGGTGTTGTTGGTGGCTTCGCAGGTGCCGCACAACGCCATCAAAGCCAAATTGCGTCATCCGATGGTGTTGGCGGTCAAGGTTTGGGCGTTCGCCCATTTACTTTCTAATGGCAAATGGGCTGATGTGGTGTTGTTTGGCGCCTTTTTACTCTGGGCGGTGCTCAATTTCAGAGCCGCCCGCCAACGCGATCGACTGGCTGCCCACACATTGACAGACGAGGCCACCCAGCCAGCCAACACATCGAATACCTGGCGGGTGGTGCTGGTCGGGGTGGCGGTCTGGGCGATTTTGTTGTTCGGCGGGCACAGTTGGTTGTTTGCGGTCAGCCCTTTGGGGATGTAACTGGGTGGAATATCTGGTTGACAAACCCTAGTGTCATGTTAAATTGACACTCGTGGATGTCGCTTCGAATCGTCGGTGCGGCGGTTGCCACCCCATCAGGGGGCCCCATGAGCTTGATTAACCGCATAGAAGCAGCCCTTGAGGCGTCGGCA
>JALRAA010000462.1 GCA_023262645.1 Burkholderiaceae bacterium | reverse complement strand
ATAGGCTTTTTCATCGCCGGGGTTGACCAAGCCCGCTTTGTTCATCACCGTGAATTTCACCCAACTGTGGGGTTCGGCAACGCCTTTGAACACAGGTGGCTTACTTGGGTCTGCGAACCTTTTCAGATTGAAATAGTCACTGTTTAAATTGAATGGCGACGCATTCCAATCAAACTCCACCTTGGTAGGTGGAATGACATCGATATAGAGCGATTGCGGTGAGCTTTCAGGGCTTTGCGCCAACAGAACATCGGTGGCGTATGCGGTGAGGTTGTAGTAGCCCTGCGAAATGCCTTTGATCTTTTGGTAAGACAGTGGAATGGAAAAATTTCCACTGCCATCGACCTTGCCAGTGAAGGTTAACGAGTCTTTACTGCTGTCGGCTTGCAACACCAATGTGACGGTGGTGTTGTTGTCTGCCACCCCTTTGACCGTCCAGCCTTGTTCGGCCATGGCTTTGTTGATCGCTGGCTTGCCACTGCCCTGCGGATCAAAGATAGAACTGCTGATGCGCTGAATCACCGGCGCTGTGGGTGGATTGACCCCCGGCAATTTGACCGCGATAACCGCATCCTGCAACGGTGTCACAGGTGCATGCCAATCCACATGGGCCAACGTGTTGCGGGCGATCAGATCAGTCAATGCAAACACACTGCTTTGCGTGGCCAAGGTGTTTTCCAGCAGCGTGGTCGATGCTTGGGTGTCTGGGGCCAGCGCTTGAATATCGCCGCTGAGATTCACGGCTTGGGCATCGGTCGCATTGACGGTGGGCATCACAGACTCAGGGGTCATCATTTGCACAGGCTCACTGTCGGAGGTGATGACCACTTGGGTGTTGGGAGTTTGTTTGAAAAACCCACTGACCAGCAATTGCAACATCACCGGCTTTCCATTCGAATCCCATTCACCCGTGGGTATCAACAGCACCAAGTCTTCACCCGATCGCAATGGCTTGACACCCGACTGGTTGATCAACAACGATTCACCCGCACCCAAACGCAATG
>JALRAA010000461.1 GCA_023262645.1 Burkholderiaceae bacterium | reverse complement strand
CCTTCTATTGCACGTCCCCATAAATTTTGATCAATACTAAATTTTTTAGCAACGGAATCTATTTGAATTCCATGTTTGTTTGCAAATTTTAATTCTGTATCTCGGTCTAAATTTTTATCACGAATTGGTGCAATAATTGGAAGATCCGAACCTGAACGTAATGTAATGTCAAAACGTACTTGATCATTTCCTTTACCTGAACAACCATGTGCTAATGAAGTAACTTTTTCTTTTTTTGCAATCTCTAAAACTTTTTCTGCAATTAATGGTCTTGCAAGAGCTGTTGCTAAACAATATTTTTTTTGATAAAGTGCACCCAGCTACATGGTCGACAATGCCGATGAACTACAACCCGACTGGCTGGTGGGCAAGCGCACAATTGGTCTGACCGCGGGTGCGTCTGCACCAGACATCTTGGTGCAACAAGTCATTGCCCGTTTGCGTGAACTCGGTGCTGTTTCGGTGCGCACGTTGGCTGGCATCCAAGAAACCGTCAAATTCCCGCTGCCCAAAGGCTTGCGCCACGATTAACTTTTTATCCCAGACATGCTTGACATTGCTTATCTCCGCCGCGACCTCAACCAGGTGATCGAACGCTTGCAAACCCGCAAGCAACCGCAACCCTTTTTGAACGTAGACCTGTTTCAGTCGCTAGAAAACGAACGCAAAACATTGCAAACCCGCACCGAGGAATTGCAAGCCAAGCGCAACAGTTTGTCCAAAACCATCGGGCAACTCAAAGCCAAAGGCGAATCAGCCGATGCGGTCATGGCAGAAGTGGGTCAGCTCAAAGAGGAGCTCGATGTGTCTGCGGTGCGCTTGGAAGCCTTGCAAACCGAATTGCAAAGTTTGCTGCTGGCCGTTCCCAATCTGCCGCAAGAGGGCGTGCCGGTGGGCGCAGACGAACACGGCAATGTGGAATTGCGTCGATGGAGCCCCAGCGGAACCGAGCCCGCGCCCTTGGGTTTTGCCGCCAAAGACCATGTGGATTTGGGCGAACCATTGGGTT
>JALRAA010000460.1 GCA_023262645.1 Burkholderiaceae bacterium | reverse complement strand
AGACGGATCGGTGATCTTGTTGCCAAACACAGGCACCGACAAAGCCAAGAGTTGTCGCCAATCGAGCGCCAAATCTTTTTCCATCAACATGCGAATGACCCCCAAGGCATGACGGCGAAGCGCAAACGGATCTTTGTCGCCACTGGGCAAGTTGCCAATGCCAAACATGCCCACCAAGGTTTCGAGTTTGTCGGCCAAGGCCACCACCAAGCCGACGTTGTTGCGTGGCAACTCGTCACCGGCGAAGCGAGGACGGTAATGGTCTTCAATGGCGTCTGCAATGTCGCTCGACAAGCCATCGTGGCGCGCATAGTAGCCGCCCATGATGCCTTGCAACTCAGGGAACTCGCCCACCATGTCGGTGAGCAAATCGGTTTTGGCCAACTGGGCTGCGGTGTCGGCCGCTTGGGCCAATGCATCACCACCCAGAGCCTGACCCAAGGCTTTGGCAATACCGCGCACGCGTGCCATGCGCTCACCTTGTGTGCCCAATTTGTTGTGGTACACCACCTTGTTCAAACCTTCGACGCGCGATGCCAATGTTTTCTTGCGATCTTGATCGAAGAAGAATTTGGCATCTGCCAAGCGGGGACGCACCACTCGCTCGTTGCCGCCAACCACAGCGCTGGCATCGGCTGGTGAAATGTTGCTGACCACCAAGAACTTGTTGGTGAGCTTGCCCTCTGCGGTGAGCAGCGGGAAGTATTTTTGATTGGCCTTCATGGTCAGGATCAAACACTCCTGAGGCACTTCCAAAAACTGTTTTTCAAATTCGCAGGTGAGCACATTGGGACGCTCCACCAAGGCCGTGACTTCATCCAACAAGGCTTCGTCTTCAATGGCTTTGGCGCCGCCGCCTACTTTGGCAGCAGCGGCATGGAGTTGCTTCACGATTTCTGCACGGCGCTCCGCAAAGCTGGCAATCACGGAACCGTCGCGCGCCAAAGTGGCGGCATAACTGTCGGCGTCTTGAATGACCACAGGCGACACCTTGGCTTCAAAGCGATGGCCATGCGTAAGTTG
>JALRAA010000045.1 GCA_023262645.1 Burkholderiaceae bacterium | reverse complement strand
ATACAAGAAACCGACCATTACCTGGCTGTGCGCGGTGCTCGTGTGGTGGTCTATGACAACGATGGCGTGCGTGCATCCATGGCTGCATCATGGTTGGCGCAAATGGGCTGGGAAGCCTATGTGCTCAAAGACATACACCCCGATCAATTCACCGAGAAGTCATGGCCCACTGCGCAATTACCAGACACGATCGAACCGGTCAAAGAAGTCGACCCGGCAACGCTCAAAGAATGGCTGGCCAACCGAAATAATCTGAGCATGGTGATCGATGTGGGTGACAGCAGCACGTATGTGAAAAAACATATTCCGGGTGCATGGTGGTTGTTGCGCTCCCAAATGGCGCAAGATTTCTCTCGGGTACACAAAGCCAATCGCTATGTGTTGACCTGTGATGATGGACGAGCCTCTCGTTATGCGGTGGCAGAGTTGCGCCAATGGGTCAGGCCAGGCGTCGAGGTGTATTGGCTGCCCGGCGGTAACGCCAGTTGGATCGCACAAGGGTTCAGTACACAACAAGGCGAGTCATATGTGGCCAGTCCGCGCATTGACAAATACCGCCGACCGTACGAAGGGTCAGGCCATTCTGCCCAGGCCATGCAAGCGTATTTGGATTGGGAGCACGGCTTGGTTGAACAACTGCGCAAAGACGGAACGCACGGCTTCAAGGTGATTTAAGCCGGTTCAAGTCCTTTGCCCGTAAGAGGTGTCGGCTGACTTTGGACGAGTGACTCCACCCAAGCCAATTGGCGTGGCAAGCACACGGTTTGCAAGTCGTAATGCGCCACGGCATGTTCTCTGGCCAGCGCGCCCATGCGTGCTCTTTCTTCGGGTTGGTCGAGCAAGGTGTGAATACCTTGCGCCCAAGCTTGGGGCTCAAAAAAAGGCAGCAAACGACCGGTTTGGCCATCGATAATGGCTTCCCGCACCGGTGCTGTGTCGCTTGCCAAGATGGCGCAACCGCTGCTCATGGCTTCGATCAAACTCCAACTCAAAACGAACGGATAAGTCAAATACACATGCACACGGCTGATTTGCAACATGGTCAGAAATTGCGCATAACTTAACCGGCCAAGGAAATGCACACGCTGCCAGTTTGCCTCTGGTATGTGCGGCTTGACCTCGTTGATAAACACCTGTTTCCAAGAATCTGGGCCCGGTGGCTTGGCGCCATAACTCACCCCATCGCCCCCCACGATCAAGACCTGTGTCTGTGGCCGGCATGCCAACAATTCGGGCAATGCACGCATGAACACATGGTAGCCACGGTAGGGCTCCAGGTTGCGGCTGACAAAAGTGACCACTTCATCTTGCGCGCTCCAAGACCTGCCATCTGGCAAGCTCAAGTGTGCATGCGGATCTGGGCGAATTTGTTGTGTATCGATACCGTCGTGCACCACCGTGATTTTTTGGCGCATAGGCGATGCATATGTCGCAGCTTGCCAATGCGTGGGAGACACCGCGGCATCGGCAAAAGTATCTTGAAGCAAGCTGACCGCATTTTTCATGAGCAATCGGCTGTCAACGCTCAACTCGGGCTTGGCAAATTCCGGGTCGAATTGGACATCTTGCCCCTGCGATTGGTAGAACATTTCATAAAACAAACCCAGCCGTACCTCAGGCCATGCATGCTTGATGAACAAGCTTTCGCCCCATGAGGGGTGGGCGATCACCGCGTCTGGCACAAACCCTTGTTGTTTGGCCGACAACGCCCAGCGCAACACGCCCTCAGCGCGGATGGTTTTCGCCTCCATGTCGACCAACCACGGGTGAATATTTGGGGTGCTGCTGCGTTGCGGGAAATAGGTGTGAACATGCACGCCCTGCCATTGAAAACCCGGCCTTTGCGCCAGCAACAATGCATGCACTTCGTGTCCGCGTTTGGCGAGCGCGGGGGCCAGGTGTTTGAATTGGCCAGGAAAATTTTGGTGGAGAAAAAGTATCTTCAATCGTGATTGGCACGACCCCAGGCCATGCGTCGAAGTAAGCCATCGCGCTTGACCCACACATGCCATAACACCGCAGCAAAGTGAAGCGCAACCAAAGCCATGAAAACAGTCGCAGTCAATTCATGTACTTCAGATAGCAACGACTTCATGTCGGGATCCGGTGCAAACCATTTGGGCAAAGCCCAGCCAAAAAATTTGATCGGATATTGAGAAAAATTTGAACCCAAGAAACCAGAAAGTGGCATCAAGAACATGCATGCATACATGGCTCGGTGCGTGAGCAAAGAAAGTTTGTGTTGCCAAGTGCCAGAGGCATTCACCGACACCGGTACCGAATGGGTGACACGCCAGCCCAGACGCCACAAAATCAACAGGCCCAAGCACAGGCCGATGGATTTGTGCAAGTTGAACCACTGGGCGCGATATCCCACTGGCTCTTTGGGCAGTTCATCCATCCACAAACCCAAACCCAATTGGTATATCAGCCCCAAGGCTAATAACCAATGCAACACCACCATCATTCGGTCGTATTGAACAGGTGTGGATATGACTGGTGTGTCCGTATCAGGTTGGGCTTCTTGCGCCATGAGCACTTTCGAAAAAACGCCTTAGTGTGCCACGACACCCCAGGGCAATTTACCGACAGGAATTTCTGACACCATTTTGCGGGTTGCCAAATCGATCACGCTGATGGAACTGCTGCGCCCCGAGGCCACATACAGCTTACTGCCATCTGCGCTGAAACCCATGTTCCATGGGCGCTGGCCGATGGGTATGTTTTCGACCAACTCAAAGCTTTTGGCGTCCACCATAGAGACGTTGGCGTCGCCACCGTTGCTCGCGAACACATAAGCGCCATCTGGCGACACAATCACGCCGGCCGTGCGCTTGCCCACCGCTTGCTTACCCACCACTTCGCGTTTAGCCACATCAATGGCCACCAACATACTGCCGCTTTCTACGGCCACGAATGCGCGCTTACCGTCTGGTGTGAATGCGATGCCGCGCGGTCTTTCGCCGACTTTGATGGAAGCGATTTGGCGACGCTTGCGAATGTCCAACAAATCCACTTGGTCGGCTTCCTCAGCGGACACCAACATGTATTTGCCATCGGGACTGAACACACCATGCTCTGGGTTTTTGCCATGCACTGGGATAGAAAATTTCAGCTTCATGGTTTTCACGTCGATGAAGCTGATGCTGTTGGTGCCTTCATTGGCCACCCCCAGCCATTTGCCATCGGGCGAGCAATAAAGCGCTTCAGGCGACTCACCCAATTGAACGCGTTGCTCGATTTCGCCCTTGACGGGGTCAATCATCCACAACTGCGCAGAGTTTTGTTCGGTGACAAACAGTTTTTGACTGCCTTTGCACAAAGCCAGTCCCCGAGGCTTGCCGCCAGTGTCGATGGTCGAAATGACCGAATCTGTCTGAGTGTCTATGACGGAAACCGAACCACTGCCTTCGTTGGTGGCATAGGCACGAGACTGCGCCCACGAGATTGAATTTGTGGCGGCTATGAACAGCGCAACACAGATTAAAAAATGCAACTTTTTCATCACAAATATCCTTTGATGGCTTGACCAAATATTTTTAGGCATCTTAAAACAGGGCATCAACCATGATGCAGTCGAGGGATCGATCGGCCTGTTCACTCAGTTATTATCAACCTCGCTCTTTTGCCGTCGCCTTTCAGTTGCGAGTATCAGTGGCAACCCTCCCATATTTGTATACAGGTGGATTCTTTTGAAATCATTTCTTTCTCGCCTCAAGGCCAAGCATCCCAACTGGGATGTCGAGCCGTTATGGTTTGAATGGCTGGTGTTGGTCGGTCTGTTTGTGTTTTCAACCTGGCTGTTGGGCATCAAGGGGGTTTGGCATTTGCTGATCAGCTCAGACCCGACGGGCATCACCTTGGTCATCATCGTGATTTTTGCGGTCGCCACCCTGTGGTGTGGCGTGCGCTCCAAAGAACTGGCACACCAACGAGACTTGCTTGAACGCGCTGCAGCGCAAGGCTCACGCGGCCTGTTGCAAGCCCAAGGCTGGGCTGCCGAATATTGGTCGGCCTTGGCCGCCAATCCGCAAGACAGCGGCGCGCCGTTGGACATGCTGATGGAGAAAACCCATGGCCCGCATTCAACCGCTTGGTGGGTCAACGGCGTGCAACTCAAACTGGGCTTGTTGGGCAAGGTGATTGGCTTTTCGGTGCTGGCCATGCAAATCGGACAAATACAAAACTTTGATCCGAGCCAAGCGCAAGAGTTGTTGCGCAACCTCACGTCGGGCTTAGGCGTGGCGTTGCTCACCACCATGGTCGGTTTGGTCGGCAATATATTGCTCGGTCTGCAACTGACGCGCATGGACCGTTTTGCAGACCAATTGCTGGCGCAAGCGCAACGACACGGACTGATCATCGGTCGCTGAAGCGATTGCACACAGCATGCGCAAAAATCGTTTCTCACGGGAACCCGAGGTTGATCCCTTCTACGACATGTTGTTCAACATGTTGATCGCCTTTGTGTTTTGTTTCATCATTGCTTTATTGGCCATGAACCCCAAGGCCACCAAAACCGGTGATATTCCCGCCAAAGCAGAATTCATCATCACACTGTCATGGCCAGACATGGACCCGAACGATATCGATTTATGGGTACAAGGTCCGTCGGGTGAAAGCGCTTGGTTTCGCAACCGCGAAGTGGATCTGATGTACTTGGACCGCGACGACCGAGGCAACTCGAACAACACCATCATGGTCAATGGCCGCAAAGTCATCAACCCCTTGCGCCAAGAGGTCGTGACGATTCGCAGCATCGTGCCCGGCGAATATGTGGTCAACGCCCACTATTACGAAACCAAAGACATCGACAGCAGCGACCCTCGTGCCGGTCAGCCGGTAGAAGTCAGTGTGTCTGTCGTCAAAGTCAACCCCAAAGCAGAAGTTGTTTATTACGGCCAAGCCACCTTGGAAGGCCGCGGCAAAGAGGCAACCTTGGCTCGCTTTACAGTCACCCCCGAAGGTGGTGTCGACAATGTCAACACCATCCCCAAAACCTTAGTGAAATCTTTTTAACATGACGCTGACCTTCATCATTGTCTTTGCACTCATTGCGTTGCTGCTCGCGCTCGCGCTGGTTTACTCACAGTGGTCGCGCTGGCTCAAAGGCTTGCTGGCCATCGCTGTCAGTGGCTTTTATTTTTTCGGTTTTTCAGCGGTGCATTCTTTGTTGGGTATTCCCAGCACAGACGCGCTGCCGGAGCGGTTTGTCATTCTTGCCGCATTGATCGACGAACCCCGGGCCAAATTTCCAGGCGCTTTGTACATGTGGGTCACCCCGATCGAAGAAGGCAAAGGCTTTTTGCAACCGCGCGCTTACCGCTTGCCTTACACACGCTCTATGCATGAGCAAATTGCCGATGGCATGCGCAAAGGCCGTGAAGGCGTTCCGCAAATGGGCACCGCTGAGGTCAAACCCGGCAATGGCAAAGGTGTGAGTTGGCTCAACCCCGGCAGCGATGAGCAAGAAGTCAAGATCATGGATCTGCCCACGCCACAGGTGCCTGAAAAATGAGCCTGCGCATATCTCTTTTAGGCGTGTGCGCCTTGGTCAGTTTGACGGCATGTGACCAACCCGCCAAAGACAACCCGTTGTTTCCGCTGGCGGCAGGCAAGCAATGGACGTATCAACTGGAAACGGTGTATGACGCGCCCGATGCCAAAACCCTCAGCCAAACACTTGAGATTCGCAATCTCGGCAGCGCCGAGTTGAGCGATGGCAGCCAAGCTTGGGTGAGGCGAAGCAACAACGGCCATGAATACTGGCTGGTCACCGACAACACGGGCATCAACCGCGTGGCCTTGAAATCCCCCAGCAAAGAACAAGCCGTGATGGATGCAGAACCACGCACGGTACTTCCCGCCAATTTGACAGTGGGCAGCACATGGACCACCACCACAGTGCCTTATTTTTTGCGCCGCCGCAATGAAAAGCCAGCGGAGTTTCGCTACTTGGCGAAATACAAAGACCTGCCCATGGTTTACAAAGTTGTCGACATGGATGTTGCTTTGCAAACACCAGCCGGTCAGTTTGAACATTGCGTGCGTGTGGATGGCACGATGGAAATGATGTTGTGGCATGACGCGGCGTTTGCGTACAAGCCCACCCCTATCTTGTCGCGCGAATGGTATTGCCCCGGCGTGGGATTGGCTCAAGTTGAACGCGACGAACCCACCACCGCCAAGTTATTTCAAGGCGGCAAGATGCGCATGCGCTTACTGTCTTACCGTTGATGGCCGATTAGCGTTTTGTAAGCCCGCTTTAAGCTTGTGTAAGCGGGCGTTAAGAATGACGCAATTCGCATGAAAAATAAACCTTAAGGGTTTGTCTCTTTTTGAGAAATTTGGCATGAACAATAACCTAACTAGGGTTTGCTCTAGGAACGGTCTTATATAAGTCTAGGAAAATTCTTCTGGTTAGTTGTGTTTCCCTTTGTTAAACCCTGAAGGATCTTTCTGTATGAAACTTTTAATCAAATCAGTTGCCATGGCTGCCGCCTTGGGCGCTGCCTCACTGGCAAGCGCACAAAACTGGCCAGTCTACGGCGGTGACACTGGTAACCAGCGTTACAGCAATGCCGGTCAAATCACCCCCGCAAACGTCAACAAGTTGAGCGTGAAATGGGCCCTGCAATTGGGTACCAACCGTTCACAAGAGTCCACCCCCATTTTGGTGGGCGACACCCTGTACGTCACTTCTTCTTTCGGCCCTAAAAACGTTTTTGCGGTGAACGCAAAAACAGGTGAAGTGCGCTGGAAATATTCTCCCGAAATGCCAAAGGGCGTTGACCAGTACGCATGTTGCGACGTCAACAGCCGTGGTGTTTCCTACAACGATGGCAAGATTTTCTTTGGCCGCCTCGACGCACAAGTGACTGCACTTGATGCCAAGACAGGTAAAGAAGTCTGGACATCTAAAGTGGTTGACTACACTCAAGGTTCAGTCATCACTTCACCCCCCACATTGGTCAAGAACATGGTCATCACCGGATTCGGTGGCGGTGAATACGGTGTGCGCGGTGCCTTGGTTGCTTTGGACCAAGCCACTGGTAAGGAAATCTGGCGCACCCATACCGTGCCCGTGGGCAATGAAAAAAATGCTGACACTTGGAAAGGTGACTCCGGCAAAACAGGCGGCGGCGCTGCTTGGTTCATCGGATCTTACGATCCCAAGTTGAATCTCGTTTACTACGGTACCAGCAACCCCGGTCCTTGGACTGCGATTGTTCGCGGCAATGACTCATCAGACATCGGCAAGTTCACCAACTTGTACACCGCATCTGTGGTGGCTCTGAACCCCGACACTGGCAACATCGTGTGGCACTACCAGTTCACACCCCATGACGCATGGGACTATGACGGCGTGAACGAACTCGTTTTTGCTGACCTGCCTATCGACGGCAAAACAGTGCCGGTCGTGATGCAAGCCAACCGCAACGGTTTCTTCTATGTGTTGGACCGCGCCAATGGCAAATTGATCTCTGCCAAGCCTTTCATCAACGGCGTCAACTGGGCCACTGGCATCGACCTGAAAACAGGCATGCCAATTGAAACACCCAACAACGAAAAGCGTCCTCGCTTGAAAAAATGGGCCCGCGACATTTGCCCCAACTTGGTTGGCGGTAAAAACTGGATGCCCATGTCTTACAACCCCAAAACCGGTTTGGTGTACATCCCCACCAACAACCTGTGCATGGACTTGGAAGGCGTGCAGGAAGAGTACAAGCGCGGCCAGTTCTACTTGGGCGTGAACTTTGACTTGGACAAAGTGGGTCCTGGCGGCCACGGTGGTGGTTTGAAAGCATGGGATCCCGTGAAGCAAAAAGAAGTTTGGTTCAACAAGGATGAACTGCCTTTCAACGGCGGCACCATGACCACTTCTACTGGCTTGGTCTTTGCCGGTGACATCAAAGGTGTTTTCCGCGCCATGGATGCAAAAACTGGTAAAGAACTGTGGAAATTCAACACTGGCTCAGGCATCACTGCTGCCCCTATGACTTATGTCTTGGACGGCAAACAATATGTGGCTGTCGTGTCAGGTCGCACCCAGTCTATGCCTGCCTTCTTCGGCAAAATGGGTGAGCGCATGGTTGCTGCCAGCCCTGAAGGCGGCACACTGTTTGTGTTCGCTATCAACTGAGATTGATTCAGTCTAAAAACACCGCCTTCGGGCGGTGTTTTTTTGTCCCCACGGCGAGCCCTTAAGTGTCTTTTTCAAAAAATGCTATTTTTAAACGCTGTATTTTTTGAAACAGTCTCTTTATCTGTTCACCGAATGAAAAATGACCTGATAACCACCCAGTCAATAGATATATTCAGCTTGTTGTCAGTTGATTTCACATAATATAGAGCACGCTTTATCAACAGATTGATTTTTTTGAAACTCGCCACTCAACCACAGGAGTATTCGCACCATGTCTAAGTCGTTCCCCCGTATCGTCAAGTTTGCACTCAGTGCAACTGCATTGGCGACTGTCACCATGTCTGCCTCTTTTGCGGCTGATGCGCTGCGGGTTTGTTCAGACCCTGACAATTTGCCATTCAGCAAGTCCGAAGGAGCTGACAAGGGTTTGTACATAGAACTGGCTGAAATGGTAGGCAAACGGCTAGGTACACCGGTTGAATATGTGTGGTGGCT
>JALRAA010000459.1 GCA_023262645.1 Burkholderiaceae bacterium | reverse complement strand
CAACAGCGAAGTCCGGCCAGCAACGCATCGCAATGGCAGAGAGATTGTTTGATTCGATCCATTTTTGAAGCGCAACTCGAGTGCTGGCATTCACCCGCGCTTCTTTTTCGGGAACGTTCTTGAGAGATGGTTGAGCATCACACGCGGCTTTGTATTCTGCGCTCTCTTCATCAAGAGGAACAGATGCAATATCAGCAAAGATTTCTGGGATAGTTTTATTGATGACGTTGAGACCAAATAATCTCTTTAATGTATCTGCATCGTATGTGCATGGGGTAAATCCTGCGGGAGCATCACCAATGGCCCCAATGGTGTGACCTTGAATTTTTGCCAGCGCGCTTTTCACATTTTCTGCGTCAGCAAGTTCACCTTTAATGACATCTGGTTGACCGACGCTCGGCATAGTTCCTGAGAGCGCAGAAGCGAGTGCGGCTTTAACATGTGGTTCGTCGGGATTCCCATGGAGATGGGTAATGCGTTTTCCATTCACACGAAGTGCATGTGCCGCAAGATTTGAACCGCACATGGAATTAAGAAGTAGGCGATCCCCCACCTCGCCAAATTCGCGAACTGACCAGAGCAACACATCTCCCTTTACTTGCGAGAGAAGTGAGACTGCAGCGGATGCATCGGCAAAAGATGCATTAAATAGAATGTACAACTTTTCATCTGATTTGAGATTAGCTTCCGCGCTCGCAGTATCTTCTGGAGTCATGACGAGCGATGTTGGACCATTGATTGTGGCTCCTACTTCAGTAAGTAGTGAACGCGCTGCATCAAAGAATTTCTGGGCTGCAGCAACATCGAAAGTTGGTCGCGCTAATGGAATGAGGGTGCAGCTACTCATTAATTCCACCCCGCAGGCAGTACTTCACTCATCAAAACAGGACGTCCTTCAGCAATACTCTTCTGGGCCGCAAGGCCTGTGGCTACGCTGCGGAGCCCATCTTCTAAGGTCACTTCAGGCGCTTTTCCACCTTGAATTGCTTTGAAAAACTTCACATGTTCGAGGTACGAAGCTCCATAGT
>JALRAA010000458.1 GCA_023262645.1 Burkholderiaceae bacterium | reverse complement strand
AAACATCCGCAGCCAAAGGCATGCTCAAGCGCTCACCTTCAGAATGTCCGTGTCCCGGCAAATCAGGCATCCACACTTGAAAACCTGCATCGACCAACAGGGTCGACAGATTCTGCAGATTGACTGCCTGGCTACGCCAACCGTGAACCAACAGTGCCGCGGGGCCATTGCCCTGACAATGCACTTTCACCGTCATGTCAGATTTTTCTTGCCCTTGAGGCGGAGTCGTAATTTGAATGCTGGTGGTGGTCACATCGCTTGGCAATGGTTTGGGCTCTTGAGCACCTACTTGCAAGAATTGCTGCGTTGCTTTTTCAAAAATGTCCATGTCAATCTTTCTTCAATGTGTTCGTTCATTTGGGTTTTGTGTTCACCGCCAAACACAACAAGCCAGTGGCCAATGCCAAAGAAGCATGCAAGACATAAAACCAAGTGAAGTCGGTGCGAACCAAACTTGCATGACCCAGCAAACCCACGGTGATGGCCACGCCCATGACACTGCCCACTTGGCGCGTTGCCTGATTCACAGCAGCACCTACGGCGTAGTGTTCTGCAGGCAACTTGCTAACAGCCGCAGCAGACAACGAGGGCAATACCAAACCCACAGCAATGCCACTCATCAGCAAGCCGGGTAACCATCGCAAAACATACTCAGGCTGATCACCGGGCATGAAAAGAAGCCACATGCTGCTGCACGCATACAAAACAGCACCACCCACCAAGAATGGTCGATGACCCAAGCGTGAGGCCAGTCTTCCTGTGACGATGGCTGTTGGCATCACCAGTAAAGGTCCGGGTGTCACCGCAAGACCAGCTTGTGGCAAGGTGTAATGCCAGACACCGATCATGAAGAAAAAGAAGCCAAGGAACATCATTGAAAACGCAGTACCAAACACCAAGGTGGCCGCATTCACATATCGATAGGTGCGATGCTGAACCAAAACCGCCCGAGTCACGAAATTGGGTACAAAAATTTCAAATTTGGCCTTTCTGCCTGCCGATTTAATCTTGTGTAATGCACTCCAGGTGTAATG
>JALRAA010000457.1 GCA_023262645.1 Burkholderiaceae bacterium | reverse complement strand
GTCTGGGTGGTTAAAGCCGCGAAATACCTTCATCCTAGGCAAAAACGCCCGCGGTGTCCTGCATGCTGTTGGACACTTGACCCAAGTGGTGCAGGGTGTCGCCAAAAGTCATTTCCAGCTGCGTCAATTTCTTGAAGTAGTGGCTGACGATGTACTCGTCCGTCACGCCAATGCCGCCGTGCAATTGAACCGATTGCTGGCCCACAAAGCGCATGGAATTGCCCAGTTGGTACTTGGCGCGGGCCATGGCTTGATGACGCTCAGCCGCAGGCGTGTTCAGTTTGAGGCTGGCGTAGTAACTCATGGAACGGCCCAGTTCCAATTGCATCTTCATGTCGGCCACGCGGTGACGCAGGGCTTGGAAAGTGGCGATGGTGGTGTTGAACTGCTTGCGGGTGTTCATGTAGTCCACGGTGATGGCCATCGTTTTGTCCATCACGCCCACAGCTTCCGCGCACACACTGGCAATGCCAATGTCGAAGGCATGGCTCAGGGCGGTCTGACCATCCAAGGTCACCAAGCTGGCAGGCGTTTGGTTGAGTGTCAATTCAGCAGCACGTGCACCGTCTTGCGTGACATAACCCGAAGTGGCAGAACCCTTGGCGCCTTGGGCCACCAAGAACAATGCCAATTTGCCGGCCGCCATGGCAGGCACTAAAAAAGCGTCGGCATGGTCACCCACCGCCACCACACTTTTGGTGCCTGTGATGTTCCAATGGCCGTCTTGCTGCTGCGCTTGCGCATCGCACTTGCTGATGTTGTAGCGAGACTTGCGCTCTTGATGTGCCAAGACCACGATGGCTTCGCCGCCCGCAATTTGGGGCAGCCATTCGGCTTTGAGGGCATCGGGTGCGTAGCCTTCTAAAACGGCACCCGAAATCAGCGCTTGCTGAATGGGTTCCATCACAATGCCGCGGCCCAGCTCTTCCATCACCACCATGCCTTCCACCGAGATTTACCCGAGGGTGTAACCTATTCGGAACATGCCGATGAGCAGCATGATATGGTCAAGACGGTACTTGGTCGATTAATGAC
>JALRAA010000456.1 GCA_023262645.1 Burkholderiaceae bacterium | reverse complement strand
CCTCGTAAGCAGTCCCCTTAAAATAGCCCCCACAATCAAACATTGCGGTATGGATGTTAATGGTAAGTCATTGACCGTGACCACCGGTAAACCCAAAGGTGTGGTGTATTCACACCGCTCGACTGTTCTTCACACACTGGTCGGATGCCTCGGCGATTTTTGGTCTCTGAAAAGTACCGATGTGGTGTTTCCCGTGACGCCCATGTTTCATGCCAACAGCTGGGGCATTCCTTATGGTGCCATGATGATGGGCGCCAAACTGGTGTTTCCCGGGCCGCATCTGCACCCGGAAGATTTGCTTGACTGCATGCAATACGCACCACCGACCTTGGCGTTGGGTGTGCCCACCATTTGGATGGGCCTGATTCAAACCTATGAAGCTGCTTTGCAATCGCAGCCCAACCGCTGGAAACTCCCGCATGGCATGCGCAGTCTGGTGGGCGGTGCAGCTGTACCGCAAGCGTTGATCAAAGCCTTTGACAAGTACGGTATTTGGATCATGCAAGGCTGGGGCATGACAGAAACATCGCCGTTGTGCACGGTGTCTTACACCAAAGCAGAATTCGCCAACGCCTCTGAGGAAGAAAAGTACAAACGCGCTGCCATGGCCGGCATGCCAGTTCCCTTGGTTGATCTGCGTATTCGCGATGACAACGGCAACAACGCCGCTTGGGATGGTCAACAAGTGGGCGAGATTCAAGTTAGAGGGCCGTTCATCACTGGCAGTTATCACCAAGTGCCGATACAAGCCGACAAGTTCACGGACGATGGCTGGCTTCGCACTGGTGATGTCGCCAGTGTCGACGCGGCAGGATTTGTTCGCATCACCGATCGCACCAAAGACTTGATCAAGTCTGGCGGTGAATGGATCAGTTCGGTCGACCTGGAAAATGCATTGATGGCACATGCATCCATAGCCGAAGCCGCCGTGATTGCCATTCCCGATGCCAGATGGAGTGAGCGACCACTGGCCTGCGTGGTGCTTAAGCCTGGCGCGTCCCTGGACGCACAAGCACTGGGCAACCATCTGCAACAGATGGGGTTTGCCAA
>JALRAA010000455.1:599-1050 GCA_023262645.1 Burkholderiaceae bacterium | reverse complement strand
CTAACAAGGGCTTGTCTAAGCTAGATCTGGGCGCTCTGGGTGTTACCGAAGCTGAACTCAAAGCGGCTATGGCTGATGTGAACGCCAACCCTGAACTGAAGAACGCTTTGGAAGTTGTGCGTAGTACGTACAACGCATACAACGCAGGCTTGATCCGGTTCTTGGCTTCGACTGGTGCAATTCCAAAAGAGGTTGCAACCAAGCTGCTCAAGGATGGTGACTATGTTCCGTTTTATCGCGTGCGTGAAAACGGCATGGCCGATCTTGTCTTTAGTGATGAGGTTACTATCAACATCGGCGATGTTAGATACCAACCCTACTTGGCAGAACTCAAGGGTGGTGAGACTCGCATCCTCCCCCTGACCGAGTCGCTTCCACGCAACACTCTGCTCATCACAGACAAGGCGCTGACAAACCTTGCGGCACGAAACGTAGGCTACGCATTCCAAGC
>JALRAA010000455.1:0-589 GCA_023262645.1 Burkholderiaceae bacterium | reverse complement strand
CTACAAACGCTATGCCCATCCATAAAGGCGCGGGTCCTGCTGGCGCTGACATTGTGCGGTTTAACCAAGAGCCTGACCCCAAAGATCCAAAAGATACAGGCGAGCGCTGGGTACGCGTGAAGACAGACGACACGATCATGGGCGGTATCCCTGCTGAGTTGATTGTGAAGAGCTTGGAAGGCGCTCACCTGACGCTCCCCGCTTTCTTGAAGATTGGCGGTATTGCTGGTGACTTCCTGCGTTCAGGCGTGACCCGCATGCCTGTCTACATCTTGCGTCAGTTGGTTCGTGATCCAATGGCGGCCTCGTTTACGGGTGGTCTGAACTACGGCCCCCTCACAGCGGTGGCCAAAGCTGGCCGCGAGTTTGTGCGCATGTCCCGTGGCACTAGCGAAGCTAGTCAAAAGTTGATTGAGAAAGGCTTGGTCCAAAGCGGTATCTTTACTGGTGACCCAGACGATATTGCCAAGATGGCCTTGCAATTGGCTGGCAACAACCAAAGCGCAATCAACCAGTTGTTTGCTGGGCTTGACCGCTCCGCGATGCGTGCCGATGCTGCCACCCGTGCGCTGGTGTACGAAAACGCTAT
>JALRAA010000454.1 GCA_023262645.1 Burkholderiaceae bacterium | reverse complement strand
AAACCAAGCTTGCAGTTGATCGGGGGTAATTTGAATCATGGCAGCGACGGGCTCAGAAGCTAAATTTTGAAGGCTCAGGGAACCCCATTAATCGGGGTGCAACGGTATCCCAAGGGGTTGTTGTTTGACTGCTGTCGTTCTCGCCTTTGGTGACAAACGTCGCGCACATCACCGGCTGTTGGCCTGCAATACCTACCAGCCGGCCGCCGGGCTTTAAGAATTCCAACCAAGCCATCGGCAGCGCAGCGACAGAGCCGCTGAGCAAAATGACATCGAAGGGACCGCTTTTACGCCATGTATCGACCTGGCTGCCATCGCCCAAAATCACATCAACGTTTTGGATCTTGGCGCTCTCCAGCGTGTCGCGGGCGTTGGCGGCCAGTGTTTGGTTGATTTCTACGGTCGTGACGCGGCGAGCCAGGTGGGCCAGCAACGCGGCCATGTAGCCTGATCCCGTTCCAATTTCCAATACATGGTCCGTCGGTTTAATTTGCAGGTCTTGCAGCAAGCGCGCCTCCACACGGGGCGCGAGCATGCATTGCCCCTCAGCAGCGGGATGCATGAGGGGGATTTCCAGGTCGGAGAAAGCCAGCGCTTGGTGGGCGCTGGGTACGAACTGCTCACGCGGGACGGTATTCAACAACGCCAAAATATGGGTGTCGAGCACATCCCAGGGGCGGATTTGTTGCTCGATCATATTGAATCGTGCGATCTCGGCATTGACGACGGCGTTCATTTTTCTCTCTCCAGGCGGTAACAGGGCTGACCGACTATTTTACCGACAGCGCCTCGGGTTCGGCGGGTACCCTCGAATTTTCTGACACGCCAAATAGGCGCTTCAACCAGCGGCTCAGATCATCCATATAGCAATAAACCACCGGCACCACGACCAAGGTCAGCAGGGAGGCGGTAATGACACCGCCAATCACCGCCTGCCCCATGGGGGCGCGTTGCTCAGCCCCCTCCGAGAGGGCAAAGGCCAGCGGCGCCATACCGAAAATCATGGCCAGAGTCGTCATCAGGATAGGGCGCAGGCGCACCTTGGCTGCCAGTAACAGGGCTTCATCTCGCCCGA
>JALRAA010000453.1 GCA_023262645.1 Burkholderiaceae bacterium | reverse complement strand
CATGGCTTTGGTGATCCACTTCAACAGAGTCACGTTGTCTTTGCTGGTGGAAGACTGCGCGAAACATTTCTTCAACTCTTCAGATGCACTGGCAGACAGCGCCCAACCGTGACTCAAGCATAAGCAAAGACTCAACAAAAGAGTGCGCATGGTGTTGTTCCTCATGGCTGTTTAAGAGTGAATGATTGAGATCTCAGGGCGGATCGATTTCCACCATGATTTCATTGCGCCGCCACATGGGGAGTGTCCATGGCGGGTCGTATCTTGCAAGTTGCGCTGAGCTCTTTGCGACCAGTGAAGAGGACTTGATCCATTGCAGCAATTCATCGGTTTTGTCCTGTACACGTTGCAATGTGTTGAACCCAGAGTAACTGAGCACCGCCACGAATTTTTCTGGCACCTCCGCCAAGGTTACCGCCGGGTTTTTGGGTTGCGGAATATTGGCCAAAGTGTATTGGCGGGGCATGGCAAATTGCACGCGCCAGCGTTGTGCGGTCTTCATGCCATGCGTGTTGTCGCTGGGTTCCATGGCCACCGGTGCCGTCATGGCGATCTTGGCAGATTGCGGTTCCATGGTGACGGGCGCCGTCATGGCGATCTTGCTGGAAGCTTGCCCACCAGGTAATTGGTTGTTGCCAAAAATAAAATCGGCGATGCGTCTAAAGCCTTGGCTTCCAGCATCATCCATATCGCCTTCGACCCAGGTTTGCGCGATCAAGTAGGGCGCGTATTGCCGAATTTCAAACTTTCCAGAAGTGGAAATGACTTTGTAAGTGGGTTCTTCAATGGCCATGGCAAAGGATGTGGTCAAAAAGATATAGCTAAAAAATAATAATTTTTTCATGAGGGATGAGATGAATGAACAGGTCATGACCATGTTTTTTTAAAACTAGAATGGTTCGATGCACACATTGAGACATGCCAAATGGATTGCCCGCATCATGCTGGTGTGGTTTGTCTTTTCCATAGGAATTGCTTCAGCATCTCCGTTGGTGTCGCCCAAGGCCATGGAGTTGATATGCACCACGGGCGGTGTGATGAAGTTGGTGCCCAGCGATCAAAACAACGCTGATAC
>JALRAA010000452.1 GCA_023262645.1 Burkholderiaceae bacterium | reverse complement strand
TACTATCGGAGCCACTTCGAGTTGCTCGGTGCTCATACGCCTTCTTCTTTCAATTTGACACTGGACACTGTGCCTGCAGGGGCGGCAGGTGTTTTGCTACCGACTTCAAAAAACGTATAGGACAAGGTGATGGTGTTCACGTTTTTGGACAGCTTCGGGTCCACCACGAAAGCCACCGGCCACTGTTTTTTCTCACCGGGCGCGAGGGTGTACTGGTTGAAACAAAAACACTCGACTTTGTTGAAGTGAGAAGCTGCCTGCTGCGGCGCATAGCTGGGAATGGCTTGAGCAGACATGGTGCGGTCTTGCACATTTTGAAATTCGTACATGACCGTGGTCAATTCACCGGGATGAACCTCCACCGAGGACTGCATGGGCTTGAACTGCCAAGGACCGCGCGCATTGGCGTCAAATTCAACGGTGATGGTTCGGGTGGTGTCAACTTGCGTGTTGCTGGGGTTGGAAAGTCGGGCATTTCCAGAGCCAGGCAACTCTTTTTCACCCAGCGCCAGTATGTTGATGCCTGTCAGTTCACAAATGGCTTTGTAAATCGGCACCAACGCGTAGCCAAAACCAAACATGAGCACAGCCACCACAGCCAGTTTGCGCAACATGCGCAGATTGTCGGTTTGCAAGCCCAAGGACATTTTCATGTGGGTGTGAGAAAAATGATTTTGGCAAGGATGCCCAGAAAAAAGACAACAGCGGTTGAGGCCAATATCAGCCCCAATCGCATGTTGTTTTTTCTTTGTTCTGGTGTGGACATGGCCAACTGTTAGGCAATGATGCGGTTGGCATCCTTGTTGAGTTTGGGCGGGGTCTCAAACGTGTGGAATGGCGCAGGTGAGGGAACTTCCCACTCCAAACCTTCGGCAGCTTCCCAAGGGCGCTGAACGGCAGGCTGGCCTTTTCCGCGCATGGTGGGCAACACGATGAAGAAGAAGAAGAACACTTGAGCAATACCGAAGGCAAATGCACCCACAGACGCCAAGGCGTTGAAATCTGCAAACTGCATGGGGTAATCGGCATAACGGCGTGGCATACCGGCCAAGCCCAAGAAGTGCATGGGGAAGAAGGTG
>JALRAA010000451.1 GCA_023262645.1 Burkholderiaceae bacterium | reverse complement strand
AGGGTTCGGCCCAGTCGCTGCGCGGCCTCGGCGCCACGGTGATGATTGCCGAAATCGATCCGATCTGCGCTCTGCAGGCGGCGATGGAGGGCTACCGCGTCGTCCGTCTCGATGATGTGGTGCGCGATGTGGACATCTTTGTCACCGCCACCGGCAACTTCCGGGTGATCCGCCACGAGCATCTGATCCAGATGAAGGATCAAGCGATCGTCTGCAACATCGGTCACTTCGACAATGAAATCGATGTGGTGTCATTGGAAAAATTGCAGTGGGACGAAATCAAACCGCAAGTCGACCATGTGATCTTTCCTGACGGCAAAAAAATCACGTTACTGGCCAAGGGCCGTTTGGTGAATTTGGGTTGTGCCACCGGCCACCCCAGCTTTGTCATGTCCTCCAGTTTTGCCAACCAAACCATCGCCCAAATCGAGCTGTTCACACGCCCTGACCATTACGAGTCCGGCAAGGTCTATGTGTTGCCCAAACATTTGGACGAAAAAGTGGCGCGTTTGCATTTGAAGAAAGTGGGCGCTGTGTTGACCGAACTCACTGACGAGCAAGCCTCCTACATCGGGGTCAGCAAAAACGGCCCCTACAAGGCCGACACCTACCGCTATTGACAGCGTGCGCGCCGACCAGTTGCTGGTCGAGCGCGGTCTGGCTGCATCGCGCTCACAGGCCCAGCGTTTGATCGCATCGGGTGTGCAATGGCGTTTGCCTTCGCACCCGTGGCAGCGTGTGGAAAAAAACGGTTCGGACTTGTCTGTTCATTGCGAACTGCAATTGATGGACGAGGCCGAGCGTCGGTTTGTCTCGCGCGGCGGTTTGAAATTGGCTGGCGCGTTGGCCGCTACCTCGATATCCCCCGAAGGCAAACAGTGTTTGGATATCGGTCAGTCGACCGGTGGCTTCACTGACTGTTTGTTGCAAATGGGCGCTGCCAGGGTGGTGGGTGTGGATGTCGGTCATGGCCAATTGCACGACAGCTTGCGTCATCATCCGCGCGTGGTGTGCATTGAAAAATGCCACGCCCGCGACATGGCTGCACCCTTGTCTCCGCTCGCAGCACACACACCGGCAGAAG
>JALRAA010000450.1 GCA_023262645.1 Burkholderiaceae bacterium | reverse complement strand
GATTTGTGCGTGATACACCTCGGCCATGCTTGCAATCTTTTTACCCTCTAGCAATCCGCCGCAGCGACCAAGGTTTGGTTGCAAGATTGATGCCGCTCCAGTTTTCAGCAATTGATGAAACTCGTACTTTGTGGTCAAACGCTCACCTGCCGAAATTGGAATGCTGGTTGCGTGAGCAACTTTGGCAATTTCATCCGGGCTGTCTGGTGGGCACGGCTCTTCGAACCACAACGGGTCGTACTTCTCGAGCTTCTTTGCCAAACGGATTGCACCCGATGCGGTGAATTGGCCATGAGTTCCAAACAGAATGTCTGCTCGATCGCCAATTGCCTCGCGAACCGCACGCACCATTTTTTCTGACAGGTCCATTGCATGTAGTGCTGGCTGGCGGCCGTCGTACACCGAGTAGCGACCTGCCGGGTCAAACTTCACACCCGTGAAACCGCGTTCTACTTCGCGCACTGCACACTCGGCAGCAGCATCAGGGTCGCTATACACAGGATCGTCTGCATAAACGTCAACACCAACTGGTGGATAGAGGTACGTATAGGCACGAAGCTTTTCGTGCACTCGACCACCAAGCAGTTCGTACACAGGCTTGCCAGTTTCTTTTCCGCAAATGTCCCACATGGCCATTTCCAAACCGGAAACGATGCCGCCTGTGGTGAGGTCTGGGCGATGCGCATAGCCACGGCCATACACATTGCGCCACATGTGTTCAATATGAAACGGATCGGCACCAATGACATGTCGTGCTGCAACCTCTTCCGCCATTTTTGCAACCAAATGTGGCGAATACGTTGCGGTGTAAATTTCGCCAATTCCGGAGATGCCGGTATCGGTGGTGAGTTTTACGAAGATGAAATAACGACCACCGAATCGTGGTGGTGGGTTGCCCACCACGAATGTCTTGATGTCGACGATTTTCATCTCAGAAAACAATGACGTTTCGGAGTGCTTCGCCGCGCTTTACTGCGTCGATTGCTTCGTTGATTTGTTCAATTGGGTATGTCTTGGTAACAAGTTCGTCAAGCTTCACACGACCTTGGCCGTACAAGTCAACCAAGTTTGGAATGTCTACCTGGATACGAGCGCT